>NZ_CAWMYC010000124.1:0-69457 GCF_963872035.1 Scytonema sp. HK-05 | reverse complement strand
GCGTCTCTACAGTTATGGCGCGTCTCTACAGTTATGGCGCGTCTCTACAGTTATGTACACAGCTGCCATAGTGCATCTCTACAGACATCTAAACTCTTTCCTGCACCCACACAGCAGTATTACTTATAGCATTAAAAACTGCAAATCCTCCAGCAGCAGCCAAACCTAAAGACATAATTGGTGCTAAAATTCCTAACAGAATCATAAACCACATTAAGTCTGGATCAGTATCAAGATTTTGCGCTGGACCATTTACAATCACAGCCGCTGATACTGCAGCAACAATATTAAAAGAAATCTTGGCAATACCAATAGCCAACAATCCAGTCAGCCAGGCAAAAATAGGTTTGCCAGCTACAGGTAGCAAAGACCCTCCAACAGCTAAAGGTCCTAAAGCTGCTATCAGTAGCATTGTCACTTCTATTAAATTTTGAAAAGCAGATTGTGAAGAAACTAAAATATTTTTGATAATAGTTTGGGTTGTAGAACCTAGCAAAGAGTTAAAAGCTAATTCCGCTGGATTACCACTAACACCCAGTATTTGGTTGACTTTGAGATCAAGTCTGTCTATCCAAGGTTGTCCACCGTAAGAAGCTCTGTATTGCCCTAAGAGAGTGTCAACTTTTTGCTTTGCTTGAATGAAACAATCAAGTTGTTGTTGACCAATGAGGGACTGACAGGGACGCAGTAAACCACCAACAACATCTTCAGCAATACTCATATTTAGTGCTTGCTGATAAGTTTGATTGACATCGGCTGCTTCTACAACTTGCTGATTGATTGTGTTGATAAAATCTCGTAATCCCAAAGTTAAATTAGATAGTACAGTGCCGTTGCCAGGATTGGCTAATAACAACACCACTACAAAGGGCCAAATCAAAGCAGATATGGGACGAGAATATTCATTATCAAGCACATCTCTTATCCACTGCGCCATGAAAAAAAGCAAAGTTCCTACGGCAAAGAAAATACCCAGCTTTGTAAGCGCTCCGTATAAATTAGTGTTAGTGTTAGTTTGCAACAAATCAATCCACTGTTTATCCCAGCCATCAGCAATGCTTTGTGCAGTCTGGACACCATTGGTTAAAACATCATTGGTGCCAATTTGAGCAAAAATATTGAAACCAGAAAGCCACATTTTTCTACCATTAATTTATCTTGATTACTGTCCTGGCTCTAGCACAGGAGGAGGACTATTTTCTGAGTTAGGAGGATTATTTTCCGAGTCAGGAGGGGGACTTTCCAAAGAAGGAGCGGCACTGCTTTTTCTAAACAAATCTGTTTGAGAAGTGACTCGCAAAAGTCGTGCGACTTCTGCCGCAGTCTCTACTCTTCTGGCACGGTTGGAATCTTCATTCTGCTGTGAAATATTTGCCAGATTCAAATTGGTATACTGCAAATCATTCTGTGATTGGATGCTTCTCCCTAGCATTTCTGCCATTAACTTGGATTGGTCTTTTTCAATTTCTATACTTTTAAGTTGTAATTCTACCAACCTTTGTGTTAGTGCTTGCCCACCTCCCAGAGGAGTGCTGTTACTAGTTGAGTCAACTATATTATTTATAAGTCCTTCTATTCCCGCGTTTTTCGCTTTCGCTTCTCGAAAAGATTCATCAGCCTTCCTGACAATATTCTGAGTCGCTTCTAACTTATTTTTTAAACGAATTTGCCCATCTGTGCCTAAAAGAGTCTCAGCAGAACCACGAATAATATAACGGTTAATTTCATTACTGAGTATCGAGCCATATATTGCCGGATTAGTTTCAAATTTATCTGAAGTAGAATATTGAACTATAGAATCGCGAATAGAGTCAGAAGCTGCAACAGGATTAGGAATGTTAAGCTCACCTGAATTATTTGTGATAGATAATTGTGCCTGTCCTTCAACAGGTTGGAAGGTCTTAGAACTATTGTTGTAGTCTGTAAGATAATTTCTCAAATTAGCCGAATAAGCTTCAAAATCATTCCTAACCTGTCCCAGATCTCCTATTTCCAACACTTCTGCGAATTGTGCTATGGCTGGCAAGGTTCCTAAAAATGCCACAGCAAAAAGAGAAGTCATGATGATTTGAGATTTGCCAAATTTACGCATAATATCACCTTCGGTTGATGACTTGCTATTTCCTCGGAACCCCACCCCGCCTACGGCACCCCTCCCCGCAAGCGGGGAGGGGACGTTGCCTCGTTCCCAGCCTCAGGCTGGGAATGCCTAGTGGGAGGCTCTGCCTCGCTTACTTGCGGCAGAGCCGCCCCCACCGCATTTCCAGGTAGAACCTGGAAACGAGATTTACGAGATTTTAGAAGGGTTTTGGCTTTTGCCTCGTTCCCAGCCTGACGCTGGGAATGCCTAGTGGGAGGCTCTGCCTCCCTTAACAGCGGCAGAGCCGCTTCAAGGGCATTTCCAGCTTCGACCTGGAAAAAAAACATCAATTTTTCTTTGGTATTCAAGACCGTCGTAGGGGCACGGCATTGCCGTGCCCCTACAATATGATGTTGATCAACCAATTTAAAACAGCCATAAATTTTCCTTTTTAGAATGAAACAGCCCTGCTGCTTGGTAAGGGGGAAAGGGGGATGGTGTCTTGGTATATTATTATCAATTTCTCTAAAATGATTGTGATAATTTTTTTGGAATTTTACCCCCTTACTTTAATGACCACGAATTGAGCCTATCAATTGACGTGCAAAATGAGCAACTGCCTCAAATTTATCGCCATATTCCTGCATTGCTTGATTTCGTGCAGCTTGTTCATCAGGGTTGTTCGCAACGACTGCTAACTGTTCATAACCTGGATAGTAACGGCAATAAGTAAAAACGCCGTTATCATCAAGTAGCCATTGGCTGTAGATATCTTCTTTACGCGGGAAAAAGCTTTCTGATGCGTTGCGAGCGATAATTTCGCGGGGATATTTCAAGATTTCCACGAAACTATCAACCGCAACCGGTTGAATGCGCCCGATTAATCTTGTTGATAAGTTTTGCAGAATCTTAGATGAGGCTCTGGATTTGGCAATGGTGTCGGGGTCTTGGGCTGATAAGATAACTCTTACCCCTGCTTTAGCTCCGTTCGCGCAAAGTCTACCCACCAAATCAGAAATTTGGTCGAATTCAAACAGAATTGGTGCTTCATCGATAAAGAATATCGAAGCTGGACTACTCAAAGCACGTCGCAGTGCTGCGGAATAGGCACTCAAGGACAGCAGTGCCGCATCTTCGCTATCTGATAAGTTTCTGAGTGCAAAAACCAAAAGTTGAGCGTCAGTCGGAAAGCTTGAAGGTGCAGACACAGCTTGTCCCACACGACTTTCCAGCCAGAAGCGCAAACGCAGATTTATAATTTCGAGTGCATCATCAATTCTGTCACCTGCGCTATACAAGTTCAGCTGCTCCCGCGAACAGAAGTGCAGAAAATCTCTTAAAGTCGGGGTTTTTTGCCACGCTTGGGTACCAAATCCTCCTTCTATAGCTGCTTTGTATCGCTTTTGAATCCCCTCGTCAGCAAAGAAGGCATTCAAAGCCAAGTTGACAACGGAACGCACGGTTTGCGTCAGCAGTTGATTGCCGCTTGAGGAACCGAGTACCATTGTCATCAAGGCAGACTCCAGAAATGCGACGTAATCTTGCAAGCGTTCCCGCTGTTCTTCTAGACTTAAAGAACGCAAGTCTGGCTGTTCAAATAAATTATTTGATTGTTTGGAGATATCAAAATAAGCTCCTTTATCCCCAACAAAAGCCGTATAGTCTGTGAAGGTAGACGTACCATCAGGTTTGGGGAAATCTAGCGCGACTACTGGCATATTATGTGCCAAAGCCTGCGTCAAAATTCCTGATACCAACACCGATTTACCAGCTCGAGTTGTGGCAAACAACGCGAGATTCTTATGCTGGTTAAATAAATCTAAATGTAATGGTGTTCCGCCTTCGTCAGCGATGAGTTCAAACCCTCTCTTGTCGCCTGCTCTGGTTGTCACCAAAGGAATCAATCCCCACACTTCATTTGTGAGATACAATTGACGACGGTTAAAGGGTTTGGCTAACAAAACGTCCCAAACAATTGGCAGAGTTTGCAACCAAATTTTCCAGGCATATTCAGTTTCTCTAATAACTTGTGCCGGACGTTGAAAACAGTTTTCTATATACCTGCATGCCTCGTCTAATTTTTCCAAGCTTTGACGATGCACCAAAATAGCAATTCCTGTATTAATCGGCAACGCACCTTCATAAATTTGTTCTTGCGCTGCGACAGATTTCCTCAATTTTAATTGGGCGGCAACATCAATCGTATTCCCTTTTTCTTGTGCTACCTTTGTTGTCACATTCGACTGCTTGAGAACCCGTTGTAACGTCGTTTTCACTATCGCCGGATTCGCCGCCGTCAACTGACAAAAAACTTCCGTATCCACAATTGCATCTCTGGCAAGAAGTTCCCACAAATAACGCAGTTGTGAGGTTTTATTCTGCCAACCTCCCGGTTTTTCTAGAAATGTCATCACGCCAACGTAGCGATTTTTCAAATTCACCCATTGACGATCAGCAACAGGTACGTTTGACTCCATCAACAATGTCGTGCTGTGGATATTTTCTAGCAGTAATTTGCAACTCGATAAATCTGAATAAATTTTTTCGTGCAGTCCTTTTTCATCGAAAACAAGTAACTGGGGAATCTCTATTGCTTCAGTCTTGTTAAATCGTCCCCAAACTTCTTGCCACAGTTCTGTAGCTGTCAATGCTTTGATATCCAAACCCCATTTGTTAGATAAAATTTGTTCCCAGCGCCGAAATCCCTCAGTATAAGCATTAGAAATAATAGTTTCTAGTCGCTGATTTTCCCTTTCTGCTGTTTCTCCCTTAAATTCATGCCACCAAGATTCTGCTTTTGCTAAGAATTTCTCAATCCAATCATCAGCCCCTTTCGCATCTGGTTCTACTGTATAAGTCACGTACACGCGCAGAAACTTCGGTTTACGGATACCAGCACGAGTCAGTTGTTGGATTCTAGCTCTCTCAGACGTGAGCAAATATTGTATGCTGGGCGATGCGGTTTTTTGTACAAGCGATGCGAGTTCCTGTTGGCGTTTTGTGTCTGAAGAAAAAGACCCCAAATGAAAAGTCACTCTCTCCTCGCCGGGAAGGTCTTTTAAACCAGATTCTATATTGTTACAAATTGTATCTATTTGCTCGCTTCTTAAAGTCGTATGAATGCCCTTGCAGTCAAATCCAAAAACAAAGCAAAACCTATCTCTTTGACTCCCTTTTGCCAAAATGTATGCACCAATATCCCTGCCATCAACTGCAACACGCAGCATAGTGGCAAGATTGAGAGCATCTTCAAAAGGTGTTAACCTATTTACTTGACCTGCGATGCCTACGCTTTGTTTTCCTATTTTGTCTTTCATACCGAAACTCTAAAAAGCTTTTATATCGAGCAGTGCCTCTTGTCCAGGTCGGAACACCCATAAATTTGCTCAAAAATCGCCAACTTCTGCCGCCACTTAATATCCACCAAGTTGCCATTCCCCAGCCAGCAATTAAAATTGTCCACAACCATTTCTGCCATTCATCGGCAAAGAAACTCCCAAAGAAACCATTCACAATGAAGTAGGACGTTAGGGCAATGATTGCCCAAGGAAAGATTTGGTCAGCAGGAATTGGTCCTAGGGAAGGTTTGGCTCCTAGAATTTGGTTGACGGGTCGAAATTCTTTGTCTCGGTCCTCAGCCATATGAATTCTCTGACTTAGCCAATAATAAAAGATGTCAACACATCAGCGATGGTAACAGCAATGACTACTAATAAGGGTGTTCTGGCGACGACTTGCCAATCTTCATCTTTACGAACCGCGTTAATAACGCCGATCAGGGCAACAGCGATATAGAGTAAGTAAAGCGCTCGTAAAACGTTAAACACCAAACTTATTGCGGCAGTAGAAGCAGTCCCTTGTTGCGAACCCTGAGTCAATGTGTTTTTGAAAAAGTTTTCTGCTTTGCCGAAAAATTGAGCTGCTGCTGGATCGCTAAAGTAGTCTAGCCAAAATAAACTGAGAATTGCTGATAATGCCAGAGTTTGCAATAATATCAGCCACTGTTTAGGTAAACCTATCTGTTGTCCTATTCGCCCAATAACTGCTACAGTTACGCTTCCCACAACCAAGCAAAATAGCAGAGCGGGACTTTTCCAACAAATCACTGTTAAGAAAACAGCACAAGTCAGCAAAAATGACACAGATGCCAACAAATCAGTGAACAGGTCTTTGGCTCGATACAGTGCTTCCCTAGATGTAAATTTCACAGGCATGGACTAACTTTCCTAACTTTCCTAAGTTCTTTTAAGAGAAACAACTTGCGCTCTTTCACTGCTATAACTCTTTAGATAATGTATCATTTAACTCCAGGAATACTTTTGCCTTGCCACAATTGACTCTTGCACCCTTGTTGCTGTATAATTTTATACAATCATTAAATATAGGACGAACCAATGGATAATATAACACACCTAAGAATAATTGTGTGTTGATGAATACGATTTTCGTTTCTCAATCTCACATGAAATAATAAACAAAATAAATATAGATATGTAGCAGAAACTAGGGAACGATTTTCATCAATCCACTTTTTATTTTATCAAAAATTACTCTTTTTGTTAAAAAAAATACAATATTACTGTTATTAATTCTTATATTACCTTGTCTTAACTTAAACGTTATACACTCATCTTTCTCTGTATTATACAAATTTTGCTTTAAGGGTTTTTGAGACAGAACTCGTATTTACAGCAATTACTTTTTAATTTTATAGGCGGGAAAATTTCAATTATTGCCTAGACTTATGTGGAAAAAGTTTAGGGCTTTTTTGTAGCTTGTTTGTCTCATAAGACAACTTTTTATAGCGCTTCTCGTTTTGATGCAGTAGGCTTTGATCCCACCCCAATGAGTCGCTTGCGCCAAAGTTGACCTAAGCGCCTGCGCTTAGGGGTTAGGGGTGGGGACTGCCGCGAACCGTTCAAATGAATCTTCCAACATTGATTTTTCCAAACGATTGTACAGCTACAATCACTACTTTCTCAAAGCTTGATTATAATAAATACGGTAATTTTGTTAAATTACCGTATTTTACAGGCATAGCGATCGCCCTTTTCTGGATTGCCTACAAGTTAAACAGTGATTTTTGTACCATCAAACTTGGTAAACGTAAAGCCATTGAATTTTTCGTTGAACCCTAGCCTTTCGTCTCTAAGGATACTGATGGCAACCTCTTCTCCCAAAGCCAAGGCAGCTGAACCATCCGAACGCCAATGGATACCGCCAAAGCTGCGACCAATAGCATAGTTAGTTGCTAGCTTGTTCAACTCACCACCTACTGTCAATGATGGTCCGCTGTAGGGAATCACTTTCGTGGGGTCATTGGGATCAGGGACTACAGGATTGGGGATAACAAAATCCTCGTCATAGAACGCTTTCAACAGTGTAACTGAAACACCAGCAGTAGCGGCTGCACCACCAGTGTAGGAGGAATGAGTCGGTGCCCCTTCTGGGTATGCCTGGGGCAACAAATAATTGCCAAAGGTGCTAAATATCTGAGCTAAAGCTGTGGAATTTAAAACCTCAGAATTAATCGGATATTGAGTTTTATTGACAAGGTTGTTGTGGACAAGCCCACCATATGCTTCCGGTCGTAGGATGCGGTGTACATAATACTTTTGCCAGTAGGAGGCTCTGATTACCCGTGAGGGAGCCAACAGGAGTAAGGCTTGAAAATGCGCTGCTGCAAATGTAGCGGCAGAACCTTGTTGGGTCTTTGAGTTGACATAGGGATTGGTTGGACTCAAGGGTGCATTAATACCACCTAAAATCTGTAAGGCTCCATAGTATGCAGCCCCACCAATATGTGCATACTCACCGACATCCCGAACAGTGGATATGTAACGGCGTTTCGGGTCGTACTGAAGGGACTTGCCAGAACTGCCTCCATTCTGGACTGTTAACCATTCGTCGTAATTAGTGAGGAAATCGTTGCCAGCCAGAGCAGTACGAATCAGAGGCGAAATAAATTGCGTGTTTAAAGGAATATCCAGCAACAGAAACTGTGAAATGTAGGGACCATCTAATACCCCAGGTGGAATCACGTATTGTGCCCTGCCTGAGGGGTCATTCTTATCGGCATAGTTAACGCTGCCACGAAACAAGGTTCCAGGGGTGACACGACCATTCTGTTTTGGTCCATTAAATGCCGAAAGCTTATTAAGGTCTTCGACAGCTGCTAAGACTTTCGGATCGTCAGTGTTGTCCTGAAACTTGTCTAAAGGTACATCGCGTAGTAAAGCTTGCCAGTAGAGTTCAACTGCCTCAGCAGCCCGTTCCGAACTAGCTAGAGCTGGTGGTGCTGGAACCGCTATCTGAGCTGCGTTGATTCCTTCGAGACTGATTGCCAGTGGTCCTTGAGGATTAACTAGCTTCCTTGCGCCACCCAAGATAATATTTTCATAGTCATCAGGGTTCTGCGTTGTCAGTGCTTTTGTCAAAGAATTGTATGCTTCCAGCTTGACTTCGCCTCGCTCGTCGTGCGGTAATCCCCTGCTGTCAGAGCCGATTTTGTTAGGGTAGCGTTCCTCATCGCCGTTCGTTGGATGCGCCGGAACGCCGAAGTCCTGTTCAAGTTTCGCTGCTTGGACACGCACTTGATAGGCTTTTTGGCTAAACTGAGCGTAGTTGAACCGTGTGACACGGGCAGTTTCCTGTGCCTGAACAATGGCTTTCGTCTTGGAAGAGATTAGAGGAGACATCACCCCCGCAACAACGCCAGTGGCGGTTAACAAACTAGCGCGACCGAGAAATGAGCGTCTACCGAAGCCATCTATGAATGAACGCTTACGAGTTCCATCAGCAGTACCAGTTTTGGGATTTGTGATTTTGCTTTGGGCTTGTGTATCTCTTTGAGAAGCTTGATGAGCATTGGGATCGGATTGCATTTCTCTTTTCTCCACACCTAGAAAGTGAAATATGAAATTGTGCTACAGGAAGGTCAATGCCTGTAGACATGCAGTGCTACTATTTAAAGTCCGATTGCACGAGTATTATGCTGATAATGAAGCATTATCAACAGCTGACTCGTTTGTAGTCTGGGTTCAAATACTGCAAGGAAGCTGCAAACAATTCTTGGCTATGCCTTAAGCAAGCCACTACTGAAAAGGTGCAAAGAAGGCACCTATGCACAAACTGGATAGGCATCAATTAAATTGATGCTTCAGTATCTACTCAAAATCGCTAGGTTAACCGTATTTTTACTACTGAATTACAATTTTGCATAAATAGCCGTGAAAAGCAAGAGAAAGTCAACGACTTCTAGTTAAGTGCAAACCCCATGCCTAGAAGGCAGGGGCTTGCAGTTAACTCTAGTTGACCAGTTCAAGTGAAACGATTTACAAAATTTCCCGGTAAGTCTGAAAGCCTTTGAGCATCACTCAGACGAGTGTAGTTTTTGTAGGGTGAACAAGATGCCCACCCTAATCTATAAGACAGCAGAGGACATGTGTCGCACAAGAAAATTAGAATTGAGTTATCGTGACTAATCACGTCTACATAATAGGGGGCTATGGTATGCAACAGGTTACCCAACGCAGGCTTTTATCAGCGTTATGTCACGGAGCAATCTTTTTTAGCTCGACAATTGTGTCTATTGGCATACCCATTGCAATTATGTTGACTACCAACGACTCAGTTGTCAAAGCAAATGCCAAAGAATCGCTTAATTTCCACATAAATCTTTACATCTATGCAATTGTATTTGCATTGCTGATTCTTGTAGCGATTGGTATTCCACTACTGGCTGTATTGGCAATTGTGAGTTTTATAATGCCAGTTCTTGCGATTCTTCACGTTCTTGATGATCCTAACGTGCCCTACCGCTACCCGTTTATTTTCCGCGTCGTGTAGTGGAGAAGCTAAAAAACGTAATTTTTCTTTTGATTATTGTGGTAATTCCCCAAATTGTTCTCGATAACGAGCTAGCATCGATTCGAGTTGGGTAACACGTTGGCGTTCTTGTTCTGCTTGTTTCTCTGCTTCCTGGCGTTTGAGTGTTTCCTCTCTGAGCGCCTCAACTAACTCATCAGGAACTAACAATTTCTGCCCATTATCTAAGCGGTAAAAGCCAATCAATTTTTCTTCCACTGCTAAACGTAGTTGCAAGGGTTCGCTTTGATTATCGGTGATGGGTACATAACTATCTCCCCGCAATCGATACCCCTGCAACTTCTGTTCAATCCACTCTCCCTTGGGGTCAAATAACCAATATTCTTGTACTTCTAATGCTTCGTACAGGTTTTTCTTGGTGTTTTTGTCCTCGTCCTGAGTACTTTTTGATGTCATTTCAAAAATGACCTTTGGGACTTGTTTTTCTTCCCAAATTTTGTAGTTGTCTCGTCCTCCTGGTTCTACGTCATAAATAATCATTACATCAGGAGCAACGCGCAATTTTGGAAAACCTTCAGCATAATACAAAAATTGGTTTGCTAAAACTGTAGCTCGACTACCAAGTAGGTATTGTCTGAGGACTTCTAGAGTGGTTAATATGGCGTAGAGATGGTCGTATGTTTCTGCCACAGGCTCTCCATCGCTGCTCGAGTAAACAATTCCAGATTTGGAGGGGGTAGGGACAACAGCGGTCATGGTTGCACTTCCTCAGTGTTATTTTCCTATTTTATTTAGTTTTTTTATAATTTTTTTAGCAAACTAAGTGCGAGCAGATGGTGTGAGGAACGTACCTGTCGCACTAGAAGTTCTATGGGAAAACTTGATTAAGCCTATATTAACTATACCTTTGCTAAGAATTAATGTCTGAATGGTAAGTTAAACGGGAGCAAAGCAACAGTTGACACCTTGGATGTGGCAGGAAAATCTGGTGGTTTCCGTGTTTAGGATTGCAGTATAAATGTAACCTTTACAACTATAACAAAGTAGCTCGGCTGTAGTATTGAATCGCAAGGTTTGGTTATTTATATAACACTAGGTGGTTTAAGTCTAAGTTGGGCTGTTAGGGTATTGGTTATGGAGTTTGCGCTCTTATCACTTTGCCTTCCTTGGATCGCCTGTTTCTCTGCTTTCATTTGCTTTCATTCGTCAGCAAGTCAGGGGGAGAACAATGGTAGACTACCAGAATTTTGAGAGGTTTCTGTACAGTCGAATCAAGCGACGCAACCTGATCATTGGGGCAGGAGCATTGGCTGGTTTTGCGATCGCCAGCCAATTCCAGCAACGAGCAGTTGCCCAAGTCCCATTTTCTAGTTATCCTTTTACCCTCGGTGTGGCATCGGGTGATCCCTATCCAACCAGCGTGGTGCTTTGGACTCGTCTGGCTCCCAATCCCTTACAAGGCGGTGGCGTACCACCTGTTAATGTGCCAATTCGCTGGGAAGTGGCAACTGATCCCAACTTGAACAATATAGTAGCAAAAGGCACAGAAATTGCGATTCCAGAACTGGCTCACTCAGTTAGAGTTGTTGTAAATGGGCTAAAGCCCGACACGTGGTACTGGTATCGTTTCACGTCAGGTACGGAAGAAAGCCCGATTGGTCGGACTCGTACGGCTCCTCAACTAGGTAGCAACGTGAGTAAATTTGGGTTTGCATTTGTCTCCTGCCAGCACTATGAGCAGGGGTATTTTACGGCATACAAATACTTGGCGCAGGAAGATATCAGCCTGGTGGTGCATACAGGCGACTATATCTATGAGGGAGGAATCGCGGCAAATGGTGTCAGACAGCACAATAGCCCTGAAATTGTAACTCTGGAGGATTATCGCAACCGTCACGCCCTCTATAAAACTGATCCCAATCTGCAAGCAACTCATGCGGCGTTCCCTTGGATTGTCACCTGGGATGACCACGAGGTGGAAAACAACTACGCCAATGCTATCTCAGAAGTTGATAATGAACCGGATCAAGACCCCCAAGTCTTCCTACAACGGCGAGCCGCTGCTTATCAAGCTTACTATGAGCATATGCCGCTCCGACCCTTCTCCAAGCCTGAAGGACCGGATATGCAACTTTTCCGTCGGCTTTCCTTCGGGAACTTGGCAACCTTCCATGTGCTAGATACGCGCCAGTATCGCACGGATCAGCCTTGTGGAGATGGTACCAAGGAACGTTGCCCAGAGAATTTTGACCCAGAGGCAACGATTACTGGTAAGCGTCAGGAAGAATGGCTATACCAAGGTTTAGACCGCTCAAAGGCTCGTTGGAACATTGTGGCACAGCAGGTTATCGTTGCTCAGAGAGACTTGACACCTGGGGAAGGCGCAACTTTCAGTATGGATAAGTGGGATGGGTATTTGGCTTCGCGCGATCGCCTGATGCATTTCCTGGAACAACGCAAACCATCTAATCCAGTCGTCTTGACAGGCGATGTGCATTCCAACTGGGCAATGGATCTCAAGGCTGACTTTAATAAACCAGAATCCGCTACAGTTGGGAGTGAGTTCGTTTGTACCTCGATTACCTCAGGTGGAAATGGGGCAGACTCAAGTCCCACAGTTGAAGCCTACTTGCCGGACAACCCACACATTAAGTTTTACAACGGTCAACGCGGATATGTCCGCTGTGTGCTGACTCCGGCAAGTTGGCAAACAGACTATTTAGTCTTGTCAGACGTGACAACCCAATCTGGCACAATCAGCAACCGTGCTTCATTTGTGGTTGAAAACGGTCGTCCGGGAATACAGAAAGTCTAGAAGAATTGCTGCTTTTTGTTGTAATAAAGCCGGTATCACATCTCGAAGGGATGCGATACCGGCTTTCTTTGTTCCATAATTTTGGCAAATTGGCAACCTATTTATTGCAACTGGTGCGATATCTAAATATACCGAATTTGAATAGGTAATCTAAGCTTCAACCTATAAAAAATTTATTTTTGAAAATCACAGGAGATTAAGTATGTCCCCGGTGCTGAAGCGTCGTCAATTTCTTCAGGGTTCGCTTGCGGCTGCGGCGAGCGTAGGTGTATCTGCCGTTCGTGCTTCCGCTGTTCGTAGTAAGGAAAATTATGTTGAGGCAATAGTTATCGGTAGCGGTTTTGGTGGAGCAGTCGCATCACTGCGCCTTGGTCAGGCAGGAATTGAGACAATCGTATTGGAGCGAGGGCGACGATGGCAAATTACCGACGCTGGTGACACTTTCAGCACATACCAACAACCAGATGGTCGCTCTACCTGGCTTAGCCCTACTACGGTTGTATTTAACAAGGTTCCCATTGACATCTATACTGGTGTCCTTGATGTCAAGATAGGCGATGGCATCATTGCCTATCGGGGAGCAGGCGTCGGGGGAGGTTCTCTTGTCTACAACGCTGTTACCTATCAGCCGACACGAGAACTGTTCTACCAAGTCTTCCCACGCACCATTAACTACGAAGAACTCGATTCTGTCTATTACCCACGGGTACGTTCTATCCTCAACCCTTCTCCAATCCCAGACGACATCCTACAAACGAACTACTACTTGTCAAGCCGCATCTTCTTGGAGCAAGCAGCAAAGGCAGGTCTAAAAGCCCGCAAGCTTGACATAGCTGTTGATTGGGACATCGTGCGTCAGGAAATCGCTGGTCAGAAGGTTCCTTCCGCTATCACAGGTCAAGTGTATTACGGTATTAACAGTGGTGCTAAAAACAGCCTAGACCGCAACTACCTGAGCATGGCAGAGGCGACTGGAAAAGTCGAAATCCGACCCCTACATGTGGTCACTTCAATAGAGGAATGCGATAAAGAGCGTTTCCGAATTACTTGCCATCAAATCAACGAGCAAGGAGAAGTGCTTGCCCAAAAGTCCTTTGTTTGTCGCTATCTGTTTTTGGCAGCTGGTTCGATTGGAACCACTGAATTGTTGCTGCGTGCCAAGGCAAATGGCACATTGCGCCGTCTGAACAATCAGGTAGGGAAATTTTGGGGGACTAATGGCGATGTAGTGAGCGCTGTCATCACCAATGGTCCGACGAATCCTACACAGGGTGGTCCCGCAGCGACAGTCATTGAGCATTTCGACAATCCAATTGCCCCAGTGGTGAGCGAGCAACTTCCCTTTCCCATTGTGCCGGAAGGTATCATTAGTTCTATTGGTCAAGCAATTGCCAAGCCAGAGGGCTATCTCACCTACAACGCCTCTACCCAGTCAGCTGATTTGTTCTGGCCCAGCGACTCAGCCAACAATCAGAAAAATGCTCAGGCTCTCCAGTATACCTACCAACTGCTCAATCAAGCCAATGGTACAACTTTGGCTCAACCGCTTGACTTTAGTGCCACAGCTCACCCCCTTGGCGGTGCAACAATTGGGCAAGTATGCAACACCTACGGGCAGGTTTACGGCTATCGTAACTTGTTTGTTGTTGATGGTTCGTTCATCCCAGGCTCGACAGCCTGCACTAACCCCTCGTTCACTATTGCTGCTTTGGCGGAACGGAGCATGGAGCGCTTTCTCAACCGGAGTGCTTAACATCAAAAAATATAAGTTTCAAAAGCTCGTAGCGGCGAAGTTTCGAGTTTTGAGTTATTTTGTAGTTTATGAATACTGCCACTCGCCTACAAATACTCTTAGCCGATTCCCCTATTGGCAATGTATTACCTGCGATCGCTCAAATTAACCTTCCTTATTGGTGGTTAGCAGGTGGTGCGGTAAGAAATACTGTTTGGAGAAAGCTTTTTGGCGATGACTGTCAATTAATCATCAAAGATTTTGACATTGCATTTTTTGATGCCGAGGGAGACCGTTCCCAAGAATTAGCAGCCAAGTCCACCCTCACAGAACAATTTCCTGATTACCTATTTGATGTCAAAAATCAAGCGAGTTTTGCTCGTTGGCGTTCTGGTCGCAGAACATACACTAGCACAGAGGATGGCATCACAAACTGGTTGCACACCGCTACTGCTGTGGGTGTGAGGCAAGATGCACAAGGGCAATGGCAATTTTTCACCCCCTATGGCTTGGATGATTTATTTGCTGGCATTATTCGACCGACACCAGCACATACCAATAACCCAGATGCAGAACGCAAGGCGGCTGAGTTCTTGCAAAAATGTCCTTGCTTACAGCGCTTATTCTTATGATTAGACCACAAATCGTAGGGTGGGCATTGCCCGTAAAAACCCGGTGTACATTTGAGATATTGGTGAGCAATGCCCACCTTACAGAAAACCAGTGTAACGCTGGCATAAGTCAATACGCTTGGTGATAAGGCAAGATCCCCCTTAACCCCCCACCAATTCAAAAAATGTTTGCGACAGATAACCCCACCCGCCCTATCGGGCACCCTCCCCGATGCCTTGGTCCGGGTTGGGGAGGGGTCTTATCCATGTGTTGCATTCTTTTTTCAAATTGGTATTACTTATAAAGGGGGGGAATGTAGCCCCCTTTTTAAGGGGGTTGGGGGATCTTTAAGGATTAAGACCACTAACACCAACCGTATTGTGGCATAAGTGGTTTTTGTTGATGCAAGCGTTAGCAACTTAGGAAAAAACTATCTATCCCGCAAGCGGCGTCACCCAGACAATGTAAAGACGCGCCATGACGCGTCTCTACACATCCTCAAGTTTCAGTAAAAATCTTAACTCAACCGTATTATGTTATACTTATAGAAAGCAGCTTAATTCGCTGCAGGTTGCGCTTCTTGATAAATGATTTCCTGAAACTGAATCACATCTTTATGTGGATCGGCGTGAAAGACTTTAACTAACAGCTGTTCGCCCAACTTCACAGAACGTTTAAATAACATTGGCAACTGCAAGCCCAAATCTTCTAGCAAAATCAGAGCCAAGCCACTGTCTTCTCTCAACCACATCAGCACTGTTGCTTCCCAAATTTCCTCAGGATGACGGCGCAGATACTCTAAAGCCCAATATCTATTCGTTTGCCGTTCTACCATCGTCACCTCTTGGGTGATTGAAGAGACGGTCATCATGACTTCTTTCAATTGTTCTGCGGAAAAGGGCAGATTTTCACCGCGCAGGTGAGCTTTAAGTTGAAAGTGAGTGAGCAAATCACTATAGCGACGGATGGGGGAAGTGGCTTGGGTGTAAGTCTCTAAACCTAAACCAGCATGACGCACGGGGGTAATGCTCATTTCGCTCTTGGGCATACAACGCCGCATAGCACAGGCGCGGACGAATCCTGCTGGCAGCTGTAATAATTCCTGCTCAGGAGGTAATTCCGGCTGTGGCTGACCGCGAAAGGGTAACGGAATGTTATGCTTTTGACCATAACGAGCAGCAACTTCACCGGCAACAATCATCATTTCGGCTACCAATTGCCGTGCTGTGGAGTCTTCTAAGATTTCAATACTAATATCATCGCCTTTGACTTTGATCATTGCCTCCGGCATGTTGATACTGATTGCTCCTTGGGCATACCGCCAACTTTTCCGTCTTCGTGCCCAATTGGCGATCGCCGCAATTTCTGATTCCGCCTGTACGCCCAAATCCAACATTTCATCGACATCTTCGTAGGTTAGGCGATAAGTCGGTTTAATAAAACTTGGATGAATGCTATAATCTTCTACTGCCCCAGTGTCATCTAAAACAATCCCAAAACTCAGGGCACAACATACCTTTCCCTGCACCAGACTCATTGGTCCTGTTGCTAGAACCTCAGGGAACATAGGAACCATGCCTGTGGGCAAATAAACTGTACTGCCTCGCTTTCTCGCGTCTAAATCTAACTCATCTTCTGGCATCAACCAACGCGTAGGATCAGCAATATGCACCCACAACCGCTCTGTGCCATCGGGAAGTAATTCCCAACTTAGACCATCATCTATCTCGGTAGTACTTTCATCATCGATTGTATACACCTTCAGATGGGTCAGATCCAAGCGGTTGACATCTTGATCGGGCGGATGTGATTCCAATCGCTGTTGCGCCACTTCTAATACCTTGCTAGCAAATTGTACGGGAATTGACGAACGACGCACAAATAAGTTCTCATGCGGACTCCACCACCCCAAGTCTACTAACAATTGAAAGGATCCTTGGGGGGTTGCGGGGCGTCCCAGCATATTCATCGTTTCCAAGACTAACGCTGGGGGAGGATAGGCGCGAGCGAGAGAGTCATAGTTTAACCCCACACGTATAATATCAGCAAGTAGCGCCGCATATTTTTCCAGGGCTTCCAAGCGGTGGCGGTCGTGGCGTTGCCACTCTACTGGTTCACCCCTGAGCGCTTGTTCTACTCTAGCGAGAAATTCTTGCTGTCCCTTAGCTTTTAGCGCCTCTATCTCAAGCTGGTGTTTGCGTTCCGCTACTTGAGATGCACTCCGTGGCTCGTAAGCCTCTCCCTTCTGCTTAAAGTAAATTTTATCGTCTGATAACAAGTAATACGCTGCGTAGCGATGAGGTGCTTCTGATTCTGAAAACAGGAGATTTGCCATTTCGGCTGGCGTCACTGTTTCCCCGCCTTCTACCAGTAATTCCCAAGCCACCTCTAAACTGGAGGGATCTAAATAAGGCTTTACCTCCTCCAGAAACTCCGGGATCTGCGAAGGCTTGTAGGCTTCCCCGGTCACTGCGTAGCTGATTTGCCGAGGTGCGAGACTGTGGGCTTGACCCCGTTCATCTACCACAAACATACGCGCTTTGCCGTCTGGACGGTCTACTACACCCAAACGGCGATCGCTACCAACTCGAAATTCAACTAGCGTCCCCTTCTCCACAAGCCTTGCAATTATTGATAGAGTTTTGAATTTTGATTTTTGATTTCGCTGTTGAGTTACGAGTTAGGAGTAAATAACTCATCACTCTTAACTCATCACTCTTAACTATTATTAGCCTTCGGCATTGATAAACGGCAACAAAGCCACAAGGCGAGCGCGTTTAATTGCTAATGTCAAATCTCGCTGTTGCTGAGATGTCAGCCCAGTAATGCGCCGAGGTAGTATCTTACCCCGCTCGGTGACAAACTTACGCAACAAATCTACATCTTTGTAATCAATTGGTTCTCCCGGCTTAATCGGGGATAGACGACGACGGTAGTAGCTCATTGTTACTTAATTTCCTTGTGAACGGTATGTTTGTTGCAGTGAGGGCAGAACTTTTTCAGTTCTAGTCTGTTGGTTGTGTTCCGACGATTCTTCGTACTTGTATAACGCGAAACACCGGGAGAGCGCTTGTCTACGTTAGTCCGACACTCAGTACACTCCAGTGTCACTATTATGCGGACACCTTTACTCTTAGCCATAATCTTACAAAAATCGGATGAAGAGAATTAACACAAATACCTATTGTCTCATATTACTGCGTGCTTTTTCAACTAATTTTTTAATTTTAATGTCTAGCGAATAGCCACGACGCGACGAAACGACCATAGTCTTGACGTAGCGGTCATGCAAAGCTTGCCGCAGTTGGGTATCAGAGAAAGCTGCACCACAGTCAATTGCTAAGGGAATCAATAGCAGTATAGCAGTGGGATTACGTATGATGTTACTCAGGGCGATGGAAACGAGAAGCGCACCAAGCCCAATTATTCCTTCTCGCTTCAAAAGAGATTGCAAATCAGGAAGTTTGCCCGCCTCGACTTCCAGCACCTTGATATCAACAGCATAACGCCCTAAACTCTGCCCTTGATTGTTATAAGGCACAATGACCCGCAAAATCACCCAAAAAATTGCGAAGACCAGTATCTGAACAACTTGGACACCGACTTGGGAACTTCCCAATAGGGAACTCACTATCCAGACACAAAGGAAATCAATCCCTAATGCCATGCCTCTTCGCCCAAAGTCAACTTTGGGATAGTGTTTTGGGGTAACTCGTTCAATCGACATAATAAAATACGTATTTTTTATATAGAATTTGGAAGCTAGTTTTGTTTTCCCTCTACCTTAATTTAAATTGAATTGGGGATTGGGGATTAGGGATTGGGGATTAGGGATTAGGGATTAGGGATTATTATGGACGGGGATTCAAACCCCCCCAAATCCTGTAAGGGACTTCCAAATAAAAAAGTATCCAAAAATCTCTTGTGGAACGGGCGTCTCGCCTGTTCAGATCGAGGGCGGGCTTTCCTGCCCACCCCACAAAATGGATAATTTATTTCTTGGAAATCCCTAAGAACATTTTCCCAGTCCCCAGTCCCCAGTCCCCAATCCCCAGTCCCCGTGAATAAGAACAAAGCAGTTGATTTCTGTAAATTTTAGTAACTTTCAACAAGTTCCAAAGACTGCGCATCGTGATGATTCAAGGGGAGTTTCACTGTAAATGTTGTCCCTACTCCCACTTGGCTTTGTAAGTAGATCTGACCTTGATGCAGATCCACACACTTTTTGACTATCGACAGCCCTAGTCCCGTTCCTGGAATACCACCCACATTGCTAGCGCGATGGAAAGTTTCAAACAAACGTTGTTGGTCTTTCAATGGAATACCAATCCCAGAATCTTGGATTTGGAAAGTGGCGGTATCATCTTGACAGAGGACGTTAAATCGAATATTGCCGCCTTGAGGAGAATACTTGATGGCATTGGAAAGTAAGTTAGTCAAAATGTAACGCAGCAGGTTTTCATCCACTTCAACTGAGGTCTGTTCCCCTTGAAAGCTAAAGATAATTTGATGTTTACCACTAGCAGCCAGTTGCAAAGTTTGTGTGAGTTCGCTGCAGAAATCTTCTAAATCTAGCGGTGTCGGTTCATATTGTAGTTTGCCTGCATCACTTCTACCTAAAAATAAAATTTCATCTAATAATTGCAGCATCTGACGAATGGCAGTTTGAATTTTGCCAAAGTATTGACTTTTTTGCTGGTCACTCAGCTGGTGGTTGTATAATTCCAGGAGTTCTACTGCTGTCCGAATCACAGTCATCGGATTACGGAACTCATGAGAAACCATCGAAACAAAGTTAGATTTCATTTCGTTGAGTTCTCGTTCCTGTACCCATGCGTTGACAAGTTCTGCTTCAGCGCGTTTGCTCTCGCTAATATCCCGACCTTCGACAATCAGCAGCACCACTTTCCCGGTTTCGTCTTTTAATGGTTTGAGAGAAAAGTCAATCCACACCATCATATTGTTTGCGCTGTGTACCTGTAATTCATGGCGGACAAATTCACCATCAGCAGCTTTGGCAATAAGACTTTTCAACCACTCCTGATTTGTAGAAGAGAAATTCCAGCTTTCAAGTTCCCAAAACGGTTTGCCAACACAATCTTGTTGTTCACCACCACATAAGTTAAGGGCAGTTTGATTAATTTCTAGAATCATTCCCTCAGGAGTTAACAGCGCCATCGATTGGAATGTCTGTTCAAAAATTGCCCGTAATCGATGCTCACTTTCTCTGAGTTGCTTAAGAATTTGTCCCCGCTCAATAGCATAGCGAATAGCACGCCGTAGTAAGTTGGGCGTGATTTGTCCCTTGACCAGATAATCCTGTGCCTTTTTTGCCACTGCTTGTAAGGCAATTTCTTCATCCTCACACCTTGTCAATACCACAATCGGGATATTCGGTGCTGCTGCGTAAAATTCTGCTAGGGTGTTCAATCCTTTAGAATCAGGCAGAGAAAGGTCTAATAAAACTATGTCAAAGGTACTTTTGCTACAACTATCGATTGCGTCACTTAGCCGTTCAAAATGTACCACCTGCCATCTTTCCCCGCCTAAGTGCCAAAGTGTTTGCTGTAGCAATTTGGCATCACTGGCACTATCTTCTACTAAAAGAATATTAATTGATGCCGTGTCCATAAAAGAAATTTATTTTGGTGGGAACTTAACTGCTGCTAGGGAAAAATCATTAATCAACTGTACGATTTAGCAATCCTAAATGAGCGCGCGAAAATCTCTTCCTCCTGTGTGTTCCACTCTCAGTTCTAATCGGAGGTTTCCTCAAATCAGACTTTTCTGTCCGAAGGCGTGCAGTTTATTTACTAAAGGTCTATTTCACAAATTCGAGAAAACTGCTGTATGAAGAAATTAATAAATATCAATCCGCTTTGCAAGTGCAGTTGCCATTTAGGTGATAAAACCTTAATATATCCTGCTTATCCACACTAGTAGTGACAACGACCACTGGAAGTTGTGTCAGCGATCACTGTTGGTAGGAGATCATGGATAATGGTGGCATAACTTTGTTGTCATATCCATGCACCTACTTGTAACCGATAATGACTCCCTTCGGTGAACTCATAAATTTGCAATATTTTTAGCAGCATAAAAATTAAACGTTACAAAGTCAGAGGCAATACCATGCTGTCAGCAAGCGATGCAGAAGCAATTATTTTAAATTTGGTGCAACCCCTGAATATTGAACAGGATACAGAATTTGTTGATTTGTTGGCAGCTAGCGATCGCATTCTGGCATCTCCCGTCACCAGTCAACTCGATTTTCCTCACTGGGACAACTCAGCGATGGATGGCTACGCAGTACGGTACGAAGATGTGCAGGACTGTAGCGAGGAAAAGCCGGCAGTTTTAGAAATTGTTGCAGAAATCCCTGCTGGGGTGCAACCTCAATCTACAATTCAATCAGGGCAAGCGGCGCGGATTTTCACAGGTGGGGTAATGCCTACGGGTGCGGATACAGTTGTGATGCAGGAAAGAACACGCACAGAAGAAAACCGTGTGTTCATCCTTGCTGCCCCAAAACCGCAAGAATTTGTTAGGTATCAGGGAAGTTACTACAAAGCTGGGACGCAATTACTACCAGCAGGGATTCGATTGCAACCTCCAGAAATTGCTGTATTAGCTGCAGTTCAGTGTACGCAATTGAAAGTTTTTCGCCGCCCTCGTGTCGCTGTTTTGTCTACAGGTAATGAACTAGTCACACCTGACAAACCGTTGCAACCAGGGCAAATTGTGGATTCAAACCGATATGCCCTCTTCAGTTTGGTCAAGCAGAGTGGTGCCCAACCCTTAATGTTAGGAATTGTTAAGGATGAACCAGAAGCACTCAAGGAAGCGATCGCCGACGCCATAACTCAAGCTGATGTGGTTCTCTCTTCCGGCGGTGTCTCTGTGGGAGATTATGACTATGTTGAGCAAATTCTAGAGTCACTAGGAGGCAAAATTCACATTCGTGCTGTTGCGACCAAACCTGGGAAACCCTTAACAGTTGCCACATTTGGCAACGATACACGTCCAGTTTTGTACTTTGGTTTGCCAGGAAACCCTGTTGCTGCTTTGGTGACATTTTGGCGGTTTGTACAAAGCGCCATCAAAAAACTTTCAGGGCTTGCTGAAGGTTGGGAACCAACGTTTGTCAAAGCAGTGGCGCGTCAGGAATTGCGCTCTGATGGTAAGCGCGAAACTTACGTTTGGGGTCAGTTGCGCGTCTTAGATGGAGTTTACGAATTTCAGCCAGCAGGTGGGCTGCAAAATTCTGGGAACTTGATTAATTTGGCTCAAACCAACGGCTTAGCTATTCTACCAGTGGGTCAGACACTTATTTCTGCGGGAGTTGAGGTGCAAGTGTTACAGGTAGGGTCTTAAGCAATTCAAAATTCACGCATTCGCTCATTCAAAAATGTAAAGGCGATCGCAGGTTAACTTAGGCGTGTACCTATAGGTTTCACCTCTCTCGCCAAACCAATATGCGCCAATGACAGGGAGATATCTTTATACTTTATCCCGGCTAACGCCCACTGAAGCTCAAGTGTCCCTACCCAGAAGCGTGCCCGATCGATGACATCCGGTAACATAGGATAGTCGCTTTCCATACGCCTCACAATACTTTCTCCGTAATTACCGAGTTGCACGGCAATGTCACAAGCCGGGTCGCCCAAGCCAGCAGTACCAAAATCGATAAGACCGCTAATCTTGTCTGACATAGGGTCAAACAGGATGTGATACACAGCCTTATCGCCGTCGATCAGTACGGGCGTGTAACTCAGGTCAAGTTCACCAGATACCACAGGCGCAAAAAGTTCGTGTATCCAAGTTTGCTGATGACGCCACAAGTGAGGAAAGAGGGTTTCTTGAACTTGCTCGTATAACTGTAACCAATTTTGGGGCGATCGCACTGCACCAGAGGAAGATACCCCAGCATTCATTAACACTTGATTTGGGATGCTGTGCAACTGTTGGTGAAATCTGGCAAGTTGGGAAATAACATGGGCTTGTTTGTTTGCATTCAGCTTCAGCAGCGTGTTGCGGGAAAGCGGTTCACCTTTAATAAATCTGTAGCTGACAAAGCCTTCTTCTAGGTGTTCAAAGCGCGGAACTCGTAAATCAACATATTTTTGCACCACTTCCAGCACTTTGGCTTCATGAGAAAGAACCTCTTTTCCCCAATCTGTTTTGGCAAAGCGACAGACGAGGTCATGATTAACCACTACCACGTCATTGACCATTCCATCTTGATTAAAATCCAGATGGTCAAAAGAAATATTTGGATAAACAGAACGAATCTTTTCCAGATAAGAGGAAGGAATATTCACAGCGACTCCAATAACGATGACAACAAACAGATAATCAGAATGACTCGGACATTTAGTCCGATTGAAGCGGCTTAACTGATAGGCGTGTTTGTTGTGCTAACGTACCACTGTCGTTAAACTTCCCAGAACTCGTTATAAACGAGTATAACATTATATTCTTTTCATTAATTTATATTACATCTTTCCTATTGTTTAAAAAAAAGTTACAATAGATACAGAAATAAAACCGTTCATCTTTAATAAGCCACTGAAAAATTGATTTTTTCAGTCAGAAGGCTTGTGAAGACGGAAGTAGGGAAATATCCCCAAGGAACGCGCCTCATTTCATTCATAACCTTAGACAATCAATTTCTCAAAGAGGCGAAGCAAATGAAACTCACATATCGTGGTGTTGATTATGAACACAATCCCCTGATCCTTGAACCCACCGCTAGTGAAATCAGCGGAAACTATCGGGGTGGGACATGGAAACGCAACTACCCCAGACATATTCCTCACACTCAACCAACTGCTGAGTTGAAGTATCGTGGTGTGTCTCATTACATCGGCGATCCAGTACAGGTGGAGTTCATGATTTTGTCCAAGCAGCATAGCGATGCAACAAGTGCTGCACAGGTTGGTAAACCAGAAAAAATGGGCGGTGAGTTAACTGAAACTCATCTCACCAATATCCGCCGTAATTTAGAACGTCGCCTGCTAGCAGCAAGAGAAAAAGGGGACCAACAACTCATTCGTTTACTAGAGGATGAGGCAAGGCAAATTGCATGATGGTTAGTTGTTAGTTGTTCCTCGTTTGCCAACAACTAACAACTAATTCTGACGATTGATCCAAATCCCTCTGAGTCCGGCTGCCCTAGCTCCGTGATAATCTTCTGTGATACTGTCACCAATATGCCATGCAGCTTCTGGTGAACAATTATGTTTTTCCAAGGCTGTGGCAAAAATTTTGCCATCAGGTTTAGCGGCACCTGCTTGGGTGGAAATGGTGATAGATTTAAAAAAGTCTCTGAGTTCCAGACTTTGCAAAACTGAGTAAATACGGGAATCGAAATTGGACAGTATCCCCAGTTCAATTCCCAACCGCCGCCAGTTGATTAAAGCTGGTAGGACATCGGGATAGATAAACCACGCCTCAGCAGTCCCGAAGTGGATGTAGAGTTCACTGAAAAAAGTAGAGAAATCGGAAAATTTATCGAGAACGCCTGCAGCCTCAAAGGTGTTTTGAGCAATGTCAAGCCACCAATCAAATTCGCGTTGGGGAATATCTTGTTCTTCTGCATCTGGAAATATGGGTGGTGGCGCAGCTTTAAAACTTTGGATGAATGCTTTGTTTAAAGTATCGGCTGAAACTTCGACGCCAAATTCCTGCGCTATGTGACTATAAATTTCTCCCACACTGCCTTTGACTCCAAAGAGTGTGTTAACAGCATCTAAAAAGATAACTTTCGGTTTTTCCTTCATAAATTATCAGTTATTAGCTATCAGGTATCAGCGCTGACCAAAACAGCCCTGAATCCTGAGTATATAATTTTTATATTTTCTATTTTCCGCAATATTTGGCGCTCAGGAAAAGGTTTTATCTCTCCAAATTTATTCATGGAGAAAAACTTTTTTCCCTTGTTCAATCCCTTGGTATCTGCTCATCGTTACCCACATTTTTCTAAAGCCTTCTTTGTGTCACTGTTAAGTGGATTTGCCACTGACAAAGACTCACTATGAATTAAAAATGTGGGTAATGGCAAGCTTTATCCGTAGGGAATTTACTCAGCACTCAGTACTGATGAAGGCTGATTGCTATTCAGACAGTGCCTCTATAATAGGGCGAGCGAGCCAGTTAAAACCAACTTTAAGTTTATGGTCTAAGGTTGGCAGCCGATAGAGATAGGCAAGACGACGCGCTACGTATGCCAAAGGACCTTCTAGTTTAACGCCTAAACCAGTGAGGGTGGCGCTGTCTATTCCCAGTGCCATCATTTCACCTAAGAACTGATAATGGAAGGGAAGCAGAGGACGATTGGTCAAACTTGCCCAGATGTTCCAAGCTGCATAATCTGCTTGTTGGAAAGCAGCTTGTGCTGTTGCAGGGACTTGCTGACCTTCAGCATCAAGGCAATCTGCTAAATCTCCCAAAGCAAAAATTTCAGGATGATCATGGACTTGGAGAGTTGATGTGGTGCTGATTTGACCGCGCTGGTTTTGCTTAACAGGAAGGTTTCTCACCACAGGTGATACCCGCGTTCCGACTGTCCAAATTACCAAATCCACAGGAATCGTATCTACTTGATTCTTGTACTCTAATGAGATGCTGTCTTGAGCAATTGATTCTACCTTGGTTTCTAAATCGATAAAGACACCCCGTGCTTCTAAAGCTTTGGTGGCTGCTTCTCTGTTGAAGTCTGGGGAGGTTCGCAAAATTTGGTCGGACACTTCAATCAGCCGAAATCGTCCTCTTTCCCCTAGTCTGTCTGCTAGTTTGCAAGCTAACTCTACACCACTGTAACCAGCACCGACAATTGCTACCCTGATTTTATCTGCATCCGATTCTTCTAAAAGTCGCAGGCGTTCTTCCAAACGATATGCATCTGCGATCGCCCGGAACGGATAAGCATAAGATGTTGCCCCAGGGACAATATCCAGTGGTGTTTCACCACCCAGCCCCAACACCAATCGGTCATAGGAAATTTCTGGTCCATCGTGTAAGTGTACCCGTCGCTGATCTATATCAATTCCCGATACAGCACCTTGACAAAAACGTACACCTGTGTTTTGCAAAAGTTCTTCATAGGGTGGGGCAATTTCCCAGGTTTGCAATTCCCCAGTCAAAAGTTCGTAGAGGAAGGGGGAGAAGAGAAAGCGATCGCTTTGATCCACCAGAACCATTTCGGGTTTTTGCAAAGGTTCCCAAGGAAGCTGGCTTAAGCGTAGGGCGGTGTAGAGACCACCAAAGCCTCCACCAAGGATACAAATTCTAGCAGGTTGTTCACTCATCGGTCTATGGGAACGTCGATCCCAGCAGGGTAACTTAATATAAGTGTACTGATTTCTTTCGTTCAATTGCCATTAACCAGCAATTCCAGTACTTTCCCTCGTGCAGTTCATGTTCGCGCAACAGCTTGATTTTAACAAAACCACATTTTTCGTAACAGCCGATAGCGCGAGTGTTCCACACTTGTGGATCTATGACAACTTTTTTGGCTTCCAATTCCTCAAAAAGATAGTTGACAACCACTGAAATCAGTTTTGTGCCAATTCCCTGGCTCCAATATTGGGTTTCGCCTATAAATAAATCCATTGCATAGACATTATCTGTTTCTTCCAGACAATACATTTGTCTGTCGCTTTCAGGTAAGTCATTTAACGAGTAATACTGTAAGTAACCAATAGGGGTATTTTTATAGTAGAAGAGGCAGGGAATGGCTGGATCATTTCCTCTAACTATAGGCTGGTACGATTCTATAATTCTGTCTAAAGGAAAGGGATTATCTCTACCTTCATAATATTTCAATACTTTATCGTCAGTTAGCCATTTTGCCATCAACTGATAATCCTGTATATCATCTTGCATAAGACGAATAGAGATTTCGTCTTTTTCAAGCAGCATATAAAATAGCAGTTTTTTTTAATGAAATCAAGTTGTTTGTGGCGACAATAACTATGTATTGTAAGAAATATGCGTGAAAAATTGCAAATGAGTAAAAGGCGGTTTGTACAAACTACAAAACGCCTTTTTTTTCATATTTAGTTAGAAAGGACTTAATAACCGCCAATCGTTATAGGTTTATTAGGATTGGCAGTTTCGTCTGCCTTGATGTGCCATTTGCCATCATCACCTTGCTTGTACTGGTTCTTGACGCTGTTCCAAGCAACTTGACGAGCACCCTCTTCACTCAATCCATCGCTGTGGGCAGCATTGAATGCCGCAACGAAAATCTGCTGGGCTTCTTGAGGTAGTTGTTCTTTTACATCTTGACCTAATTCATCTATCTTCATAAACCCACTCCGATTATTTAGACTTGGATTTATATTAAGAAGTTCAAGGCAGATTTTCCTCTTTCTGTAAGCAGAGATAAAAAATTACCATACCTTTGGCAGAGACTCAAACAGGAGAGCCAAATAATAGCACGCTTTAGCAAAAATCTTCAAATCAGCGCGGCAATAATATTGATGCTCATAGCCAAAATTGTGGTATTGAAAAAGAAGGATAATACTCCATGTAGTAGAGCCAAACGCCTCATAGAACGTGATATGGTCTGCACATCTGAAACTTGGCTCGTCATGCCAATGATAAAAGAGAAATATAAGAAGTCCCAATAATCTGGTTCTTCGTCATTAGGAAAATCTAAACCACCAGCTATTTGCTCTGTATTGCTATTGCTTAGTTGATAATAAGTGTGTGCGTATAGCAGGGCGAATATAGTATGTACTAGTAACCAAGAACTGACAATCGTCATGACAGCAAGCATGACGTGTAGGCTGAGGAGAATTGTTGATAGATTTTTTTTATTATCACTGAGTAGGAACCCTATTGCCAACACGCTGGCACAAGCAGCAGCAACAATGAAGGTTAAGATAGCTACACGTCCTTGATATTCGACTCGCGCAAAACGGCGCATTTTTTCTGGAGTCGCCCTGATCATTATCCACCAAGTCAAGCCTAGGAAACAGTCAGCGCCTGAGTTCCAAGCACAGAGAATGCGCAAGGGGAAACGCAGCCAAGACGGCAATAGTACTGAGACTAATGCAGCAAAGCCGACAGAAATAATCAGTCGATGTCGAGAATCAGAATTTTTCAACAATTTAGGTGCAACCCAGAAATTATGAATCGTCATTAAACACTACAAAATCACTTTATCATTCAAGTTTGACTACATTGAATTAACCGCCTCAACTCCATTCCATCTTCCATTTCAGTCTTGCAATAGCTTAAGTCTGTTAAAACTAACACCTTTCACCATTTTCAATAGAATTCTTGCAAAAGTCCGTATTTAGAATTTAGAACCACAGATTAACACTCATAGAACACAGATAATTCATCTGTGTCCATCTGTGTCCATCTGTGGTTTAATTTTCATTCCAATTCACTTTTGCAAAAGGTGTTAATAACCGTAGGGTAGACACTGGACAGAAACGACTTTCATCATTAGGACTTACGCAAGAAGTCTCTGAAACTGCTATTTCCACCGTTGTGGTTTAATTTTCATTCCAATTCACTTTTAGAGGTTTATTCTTCTGAATGAGATGTATCGAGGTTTACTGATTGAGAGTTCTGTTCTGCGTTTTTTAAGTCGAGTAATTCGCACTTTTGAGCCGATGGGAGAGTTTTCAACCCCAACTTTGCTGTTGCATAAAGCCGACTAAATTCTTGCTCATAATGTGCGGCAACCGTAGGATTTTGTATAAACACCAAAGTCTCGTCATTCAAGTAATTTCCTGAATTAGACCAGTTGTGACTACCAGTGATAATTAACATTTGATCCAAGATAGCCATTTTACTATGGACTCCGCGATCGCCTATTGAACTTGTGGGAAAACCAACAGTGGTGATTGGACGCTTCCAAGGTTTAACTTTAATTAAG
Source organism: Scytonema sp. HK-05 (assembly GCF_963872035.1). Taxonomy (NCBI): domain Bacteria; kingdom Bacillati; phylum Cyanobacteriota; class Cyanophyceae; order Nostocales; family Scytonemataceae; genus Scytonema; species Scytonema sp. HK-05. The sequence continues at coordinate 40,494 of NZ_CAWMYC010000124.1, read as the reverse complement.
CTATTTTTCTTACCTAGTCGGGGACAAACACCCATTGCATCGTATGCTTTTGAATAAGTTTGTCTGAAAAAATCCGGGTCTATCAGCACTTTGATATCTTCAACTCCTTGATCATGTACACTACCAAGAGTGTCGCTAATCTTTTGGTCTGAATAAACAAATACCGCAATATGCACGCTCTTTTTAGCTTGCTGCACATAGGAGGCAATGATTCCGTTACTGGTTGTTGCGATGTCGTCTTTTGTGCTGGCTGGCGAGAAGTTAACAGTGATAGTTCCTGTGCCAATTGGAATCGTTACGGGATATCTTTTTGGCTTCTGAGATTTAAATAATCCCTGCCACATAGAGTTAAATTCATCAGTTAAAGTTTTGGCAAGTTCGGGGTTATCGGGAACAACAATCATGTTGTTAGGATTGCCACGACTTTCAAAATTTCCAAAATCTCCATGCATATCAGATGTCGTAAAGTTGCCGCTAGATATGATAGTTGTCTTTCCATCTATGACGACAAATTTATGGTGCATGAGTCCACTACCTTTAGTTGCACCGCCAGATGTGTCATCTTTTATCTCAATTCCATTTGAACGTAACATAGCTAAAGCATCAGCAGGATATCGCTTTAATTCTTCATATGCTCGTTTATCATGGCGATTCATCCGTGCAATTTCTTCTTGTTTATATTCTGCTAAAGTTTTGTTGTACTTACTATCTATTATTACCCTCACTTTTACTCCACGCTTATGAGCAACGCTGAGTGCTTCAGCAACTTTGGTAAGCCTAAACTCCATGACTGCTATATCCACAGTTGAGTTTGCTTGGTTGATAGCATCAATAATTTGCTGTTCTAAGTTGTCTCCCTTGCGCTTAATGTGTCGGTAAGGGTCTTCATAGGAAGACGCCGGATTTTGGTTAAAATAGACTTGAATCGCAGCGTCTTGAGGTAAAGGTTGGACAAGCTTGACTTTTGGTGAAGGTTTAAGAATGTTAACGAGAACAACACCACTGCTTAAAAGCAGCAATATGAAGATTGTTCTTCTTAAAAATTTAAAATTTTGTTGCTCAGAAGTAATAAAATTGAAAAGGAGTTTCATTAAAGAATTAGGAAGTATAGCGCATAAATTTAACTCAGTTGGAAAACTGAGTTATATCTTTTATCAGTATTCTTTTAAAGAGATGTTATAACAATACGGGTATTACGGAAGTTCATTTTATTCGCTTGCAATTACTTTAAGTAATGGCACTACATCGAAATTGTTGCTTTCAACAGGTAATGTATTCACCGTGATTTGGACAGTTAATAACCTCACGTAAAGATACAAAGCGCTAAAACTAACTAAGTGTTTTTGTATAGCTGTACAAGCAGGGCAAAAAATCCAACCATATATGTATAGATAGGTATCCACAAAGTTGTAAGAATTTGGCAGATTAACTATATAGTCTGAAAATACAAATAACCCGTTGCCCAACGTGTTCTCACCTAATAGGTTATGCAAATTTATCTAGATTACAGCGCAACTACTCCTACTCGCCCAGAAGCAATAGCCGCCATGCAAGCAGTTTTCACCCAACAGTGGGGCAACCCCTCCAGCTTGCATGAGTGGGGACAACGCGCAGCAACGGTTGTCGAACAAGCAAGAATGCAGGTTGCCCCTTTAATTAACGCACCTGATCCTGAATCTATTATTTTTACTTCTGGTGGCACTGAAGCAAACAATCTGGCAATTATGGGAGTTGCCCATTTGTATGCCAAGCCCCAACACATCATTATTTCTAACGTTGAACATTCTGCTGTTGCCGAACCAGCAAGGTTGTTAGAGTTGTGGGGCTGGCAAGTCACTCGCTTAGGAGTAGATGGTAAAGGAAGAGTCAATCCTCTTTCTTTAAAGGCGGCGTTGCAAGATAATACTGTGTTGGTGTCGGTCATTTACGGTCAAAGTGAAGTTGGAACATTACAACCAATTGAGGAACTGGGAAATATAGCCCGCAGTGCAGGTGTTTTATTCCATACAGATGCTGTGCAAGTGGCAGGACGCTTGCCTGTAAATGTGAAAAACCTTCCCGTAGATTTATTGAGTATGTCCAGTCACAAAATTTATGGACCGCAAGGTGCTGGGGCGTTGTATGTGCGTCCTGGTGTCGAGTTGGTTCCCTTGCTAAATGGTGGGGGACAAGAAAAGCGACTGCGTTCTGGGACACAAGCAGTACCCATACTCGCTGGGTTTGGCGTAGCAGCAGAATTGGCAACTCAAGAAATGCCGACAGAAACGCCCCGGCTGATGAAGTTACGCGATCGCCTGTTTGCCCAGTTAAGAGATATTCCTGGTTTGATTCCCACAGGCGACTGCACCCACCGCCTACCTCACCACGTAAGTTTTTGCTTAGAATATGCCGATGGAGAAAAACTCAGCGGCAAAACTTTAGTGCGACAGATGAATTTAGCAGGCATTGGCATCAGTGCTGGTGCTGCCTGTCATAGTGGTAAACTCAGTCCTAGTCCCGTATTATTAGCAATGGGTTACCCAGAAAACGCAGCTTTGGGCGCTATCCGCATGACACTGGGGCGCGAGACAACAGAAGCTGATGTAGATTGGGTGGCAATGGTGTTGAGGCAGATTTTGCACCGACTATCACCTGTAGAATTGGTTGTTAGTCGTTAGTTAAAACAGTACCAGCCGCAGTGGTAACTGGTAACTGGTAACTGGTAACTGATAATGTACCCTACCCCTGACTTTTAAAATATAAAATTGCAACCGCTATCTGCGTTTATCTGCGTCGAGGGTGCGGTTAAAATCTCAATTCCAAAATTATTTAGCATGACTGAACTTCCAAACACTCTAGAAGATGCAATTGCCCAAGCCCGTGAAGCTACCAAAGCGGCACTCGCAGAAGGGTATAAACGGTTACAAATTGAAATTTTGATTCCAGAACTCAAACCCATGCTTGTGGCAGAGCAATTTCTGCCAGTTTTTGAAGAATACGGTTCCCGACTCAAGGTTTTCTTCCCAGATGCTGGTGGTGCTGCGCTTGCGATACGCGATTGGGCAGATGTGCCGTTTAAGATTCTTGATATTGGTACAGGAAAATTACCTCTTGAGCGCAAAATTGAACCAGAGGATGAAATTTTCTTTCTGGTTGCCCCTACAGCGGTGGAAGTCGCAGAGGTGGAAAAGATGGCTCAATTAGTGGGCGATCGCCCGATAGTCATCTTAAACCCCCGCTTAGAAGATTTGGGGGCAGTGGGTATTGGTTATGCAGCGCGTCAATTACGTGAACGTTTCGTCAATACAATTGAATCTTGCTACTATCTCCGCCCTGTAGATGACGAGACTGCTGTATTTCGCTTTTACCCCAGAATGTGGGAAGTTTGGTTAGAAAAGAGCGGCAAGTATGAAAAGATTGCCGAATTACCGCAAAAGCCATCTGGTGACGATCTGGATTTCATCATAGCTAAGGCACAGTCTCCCTCTGGCACACTGGATACACCAGCAAAAAAACCCAATGTCTTTAAGGGTTTGCAACGTTTCTTACGGGCGTTGAGGAATTAACGATATTGTTTACCGATTGGGTTAAATCGGATGAGTTGGAAACGCGCGATGCCAAAAGTCACCAACCTCGAACCTACAACCCCTACCGATTGGCTTAAATCGGATTAGCCTTAATAGGGTGCGTTATGGACGTTAGTCCTAACGCACTGAACATCTGGGATGGTGCCTTGCGCTACGCGACAACACTACAAAACTACAAAACTAAGCCAAAGCCTCACCTCTTGAGGGGCTACAAAAGGATAAGGAAGATTAAATTCCTAAGCTTGATTTCTACTAATTCGCCTGCACTTGGGCGTTCAAGACTTTGTTAATGCGATCGCGCGTTTCTAGCAAATGCGCCTTAGTGTACTCGTCGTTTGAACTCACGCCATCCAGTTTCTCATTTAATTGTCTAAGTTTATACCAAGCTAATGTGCGAGCATCTTCCGGTACGCGTTCTTTTCGCAAAACCATGCGAGTCAATAAGTCTACATATTGCCGCTGTAAGCCTCGGCGAAGACTGGAAATGACCATCGGCTTGCCGTTTGGTTTCAGAACCTCAGTCCAAATACTGTTTTGCAATGTATCATATAATTCAGGTAAAGACAGAGATTGATTGGGTTGAGTTTTGAGTTCGATGTCCTTAAGGCGGGAAAGGCGATCGCTTGACAGCAAATCCGACAACACCGAACCCTGCATAAACAACACCCAATCATGAATTGGAAAGTCCAAACGACCAGTCCGGGGAGAACTGCCCCAATGCCGCCAACGCGAAGGTGCTAATTTATTCAGCAGTTCTGGTGGGAAGCTGAGAGCATCCTCAGCAAAGACATACTTTTCTATAATCTCTAACGCCTGCCGTTGTTTTTCCACAGGGACTGGCTGAAATGGTAATTGCCCTCGGGAATCACCAGGTTGAACCCTGTAGAAAGACTGACCGCCAACATATTTTGTAATGTAGTAAATATTTTGGAAATAGTTACTGAATACTGTGCCAAACTCTTCTTTGACATCACTAAAACTCTCGCCAGAAGAGAGGTCAACCTGATTGAGACGCTGCCACATAACCCGCGCATTATCCAATTGCCAATGAGAATAAAGCAGCACATTACTGCTGTTATCCCAAGCATTGGCAGTGGGATCAAGGTCAAACACATCTTCATCTGTGGAATAACTCAACTCAGGCTTGTCTGATTGGTTGGCAAGCTTATCCAAAAATGGTTTTTCTGTTGTGGGAGTTGCTGCTGGAATTGGTGTGTAGCCGTACTGAATCGCCCACTCATCATAAGGTCCGATCATCTTGGGAAAATAATCTCCCTGCTTAGTGCCTCGGGGTGCAAGATTTGGTGGAATATAGTCCATCACTGACGTAATCAGACCTTTGCTGCGAGTGATATCTCTATTGTTCATCTGTTCTGGACTCAGCAGAGTGCTTCCACGGAAGTTATGCCTTAACCCCAATGTGTGTCCCACTTCATGAGCAATAATTAACCGTAAATATTGATGAATATAGTCTTTCATTTGCTCATTACTTGGCGGGGCGTCTCGCAAAAGCTTCATTGCCAGTGAACCATAAGCAAATTGGTTAGCAGCTTCCATACCATAGCAAAGGTCGTACTGACCTGCCAGTTTTGATAAATTGTTGGTTAACCCCTCCATTTCCAAATTCTGCGTGGGTTCGCTATTTTTTGCCTCTAATTTATTAGTGCAAAGCAGGCTGCTTTCCATCAACGCAGACAGCGGCGTCTGATTTTGTGTTTGATTGAGTTGTACAATTTTAGGATACTCATTCTTGAGTGCGCGTATAAAGCTGCCATCTACGAGAATGTCTGCATCTATAATTTCACCAGTTAAAGGGTTAACGCGGGATGGTCCCAGAGCAAAATATCCATCTACCGTGTTAATCCAGCGGATTGTGTTGTAGCGTATATCTGCTGGATCCCAGGTGGCATCATCCGGCATTTGACGCACTTGAATTGCATCCTTGAATCCTGCCTTTTCAAAGGCTTTATTCCACATCAAGACGCCTTCTTTGATCGCATCGCGATACTCTAGGGGTACTGCGTTATCAATCCAGAAGACAATGGGTTTTTTGGGTGGAGAAACGGCAGCGCTGGGGTTTTGTTTTTCTAAATGCCAGCGGTTAATGTAGCGGACAAATGGCTCTTTACGCTCGTCGTTGGATAAGTCTTGGTAAGCGGTGATAAAATAGCCTACACGCTCATCGGCTAAACGCGATCGGTAATTGTTGTCAGGAAGTTGCGACAGACTATAATGAACGCGTAAAGTGAAGCCTCGAGGGTCTGGAAGCGCACCAAAACGGAGCTTTTCAATATTGACACGGGTGTTGGTGAAATTCAACACTGACTCGATTTCCATATTTTGGGGAAAGGCTTTCGCAGTTCCAAAATAGGATTTATCTGCGGCTGGAGCAACTCCTAAACTGAAAGATAATCCAGCCAAGTCTGTTAGCAGCACGTCGCCCAAGTCGATGAGAATTGTTTTGCGTTCTGGATGTATGCTTTTAATGGTAACTGAGTAGAGAACTGAGTCACTGAAAGATCGGGCGAGCGATCGCTCTTGTGGATCTCCTTCATTGGTGCGAAAATTGACATTGCGAACCACAAATTGCAATTTGTTATTCACCCGTTGTAAATAAAACAAAAAATCCTGCAACGGCATCCCACTATAGATCCCAGCTTCGCCAATGCCAGATTCTAACGTTGCTGTAGCTAAATAATTTTTATTAAGCTGTTCCGGCTTAATTTCTAGATAAATTTTATTTTTTTCCTTATCTCGATACAGAGTAAACAATCCCTGTAGTATTTCAGTATCTTTTACAACTTTTTCAAACGGCTCTAATTCCTCCTTTTTTGCTGGTTTTGGGGTGACATCAGTTTTTTCATCCGGCTTAGCAGGCTTATCTAGAATGTTCTGTACTTGCAAAAATGGTTGCTGTTCAGCTTTTTTAGTATCTTTAACTACCCACATAAAAGATTGACGCTGTGGTTGTTGCTTCCCATCAATCACCCAGACTTGCTGTGGTGGTAGCCCGAGTTTCTGGAAGTTTGTAGCGTTTAGTGTTCCAGACTGAGACGATTTCGATGACGCAAAGAGTTTTTCACCAACTTTCGCGCGTGTTCTTATACCGGTGTCAACCGTGTTCACAGCCTGTGATTTAGCGCTAGAAGCTGGTATACCTAAAAATAAACAATGCAACACAATAACACAACTAGTAAATCTTCTCATCCAATCTGTCCCCAGTCTTAATTTCTATTTTATTTCCAATATCTGTGTAACAAAGCTGCCTCATACTCTCTTTAACTAAGTGGTAATATCTGTAAACACTCTTTATCGCTTAATGACAAGCGGTCACCTTTCAAAAGCCAGTTGTCGATACGATTTTTCAGCTTTGTTGTAGTCTCTTACAGTAGGAGTTTTCCCAACAATTGCTTCTTTAGCACAGACTTCGTATTATCTTTACATCTGTCTCGGAAAGAAGTAGAGAAGTTAGTATAACAACTGAAATAAAAACAGGAGGTTACTGACAAACGAAAAACTTTTTAAGCAGACATTTTTTGCCCAAAGGCATAGCCTAATACAAAGGAGCTTCCCGCCCTTAATCTGCTTATCCATAGTCTGCATTATTACGTCATTCTCATGAAATATGGTACTAACTCATACGATTTTCTCCAGTGCCTGAAACTCTATTAGGCAAGCAAATTTTTTCATCTCGGCTTTAGTTCATCAGCAGGTGCATAGTATTAAATATGACAATTATGTCACATTTCTCTCAAATTTGTCAGCTTTTGAGAACTTGTGCGAAGGGGCATTGGTTCAAAGAGATGTTAAAGAAAACATTTCTTAGCTGCGAGACAGTTTTGCCTTTAAGAAAAATTCATAATAAGCAGGGCAAAAGAGTTGAGTGTTCCCCAGGCAATTCGCGAGAATTTATATTTCAGGAGAGAGTACGAAAAAGTTTGCAAAAATGGACAAAATCGAAGAGCAGTTTAACCGCAAATAAAGGCGCTCGGCAACTCCATGAAGAGATTTACGAGATATTGGGTGGTGGTACCCTAAAACCTGAAATTTTAGCACAAGTCATGAGAAAGCTCATGGCTAATAATGAATTTTACCCAGTGCGGCTTTTCGAACGTTTAGAAGATTTTTACCGCCGTTGGTGTCAGGGAGAATTTATTGATGCTTCACCTGCTCATAACTTGCCTTTGAAAAAGATGCTGAAGATGCAAGCACAAAACATTGCGATCGGACTAAGGCAGGTAGATATCAATACGGGACTGAATGTGATGATTTTGCTTTTGGAGTTACACCGCTATGCTCAAGAGCGAGATGATCTGAAGCATCAAATTATCTTTTATCCCTCTGGTCAAAGGGATAAAGACCATTTTTTCACTTCCCAACTCCTTCGGATCATTAACTACAGCGATGCAATTGAAATTGGAAATTTTAGTAATGTTGTTGGGGAATTTCTCACAAGAGGCAACTTTAGCGGTGCATACCTTGGTGATGCCAACTTGACGGGTGTCAACTTTAGCCGTGCTAACCTCAATAGCGCATACCTGGGTGATGCTAACCTCACAGGTACCAACTTTAGTGGAGCCAACCTCAGCACTGCTAACCTCGGTGATGCTAACCTCAGCGGTGCTAACCTCAGCGGTGCTAACCTCAAGCGTACCGACCTCAGCAGTACCAATTTGTGTGGTGCGAACCTGAGTGGAGCCAACCTCAGCCATGCTAACCTCAGTAGTGCCGACCTCAGTAGTGCTGATCTCACCAATGTTGACCTCAGAGGTGCCAACTTGACAGGTGCTAACCTCAGAGATGCTGAACTTTCTGGTGCCAATCTTACTGACGCCATCTTCTTTGGTGCTAACCTCAGTGATGCACACCTCAACGGCGTAGACTTCAGTCATGCCGACCTTTGCCGCGCAGACCTCAGCGGTGCTGACCTCAGTGGTGCTATCCTCAGAGGCACTAACCTGAGCGATACAATTCTCTTTAGTACGAACCTCACAGACGCTATTCTCGTCGCAGCTGACCTAAGTTATGCCAAACTCAACGGCGCAAAACTCAACGGCGCTAACCTCAAAAGCGCTATTCTCTTAGGTGCGGATCTCAGTGGCGTAGACCTGAGTAGAGTCATTCTCAACGAAGCCGACCTCAGTGGAGTTCTTCTCACCGAAGCCGATGTCAGTGGTGCTGACCTCAGCAATGCCATGCTTTTTGGTAGTGACCTGAGTTATGCCAACTTGAGCAGCGCTAACCTGAGTGGTAGTAATCTTAGTGGTGCTATCCTCAGTGGTGCCGACCTTAGTTACACTGATCTCAGTTATGCTATTCTCGCTGATGCAGACCTCAGCGATGCCAACCTTGAAGAAATGACCTGGAATGAAAATCTGGAGTGGCAGAGTGTACGTGGACTCGACACCGCAGTTAATGTGCCAGAAGCGTTAAAGCAACAGCTGGGTCTTTTGTAATCAGCGTCTTCCCTTCCAAATTTAGTGTTCATTTAGGTTGGGTGTAGAGATGGCGTAAGGCAAACCTAACCCCCCAACCCCCCTTCCCTGGTAGGGAAGGGGGGAGTCTTCATTGGTGCCAACTTAAGCTAAAACCCTTGTAAAATCTCGTTTCCAGGTGGAACCTGGAAAGGCAATTGAAGCGGCTCTGCCGCTCTTAAGGGAGGCAGAGCCTCCTAAGGCTGCATTCCCAGCCTCAGGCTGGGAACGAGGCAATCTCTTAAAGCTTGTTCTATACTGGTTTTCACCTTACAGCAGTTTTCACGTATTTGAACCACACTGTAAGGGCACAGCAATGCTGTGCCCCTACGGCAAATGTGGTCTATTTACCTGAAAATAGCTGTAAGTTGACACCAATGGGGAGTCTTCATCCCCTCTGGTTGCAGGAGAGGGGGTGGGGCAGAGGTTAACCGAACCGTATTGCCCCAAACCCCACACCCGCAATTGTAAGTTAAACTCTATGTAATCAGTAATTATACAGAGGCTGGCGCATGAGAAAGCGCTTATCGCATATCTGGAGAGGTTTTAGGGAATTATTTTCAACAGAGACTTTGGAGACAACAGTTGAGTCTGGCAAGGCAGTTTTGGAAGGAGCAAAAACCCTCCAAGAGCAAGGTAAAAACCTGGAACTGTTGAAACCTCTGGTGGAACAGTCTTCCTCTCTTTTGGAAGTGTTGTGTTCACCAACAGTGCAAGTGGTGGGTGCAGGCTTGCCTTTTGTACCAATTGCTATAGCTATACTCAGGTTGTACCGCCACATCACTCGTAAAGAACCAATCTTGGAAGAATGCGTAACTTTGCTCAGTCAGGCAGCATATCTTGAAAGTTTCAAGGAAATTATATCTTTACCAGACAACCAGAGCATATTAGCTCATTGGAATAGCAAACCTCATACTGAAGCGGTAAGAAAACAACTTCAAAAACTTGGTGATTTTGAATTAGATGCTAAAGCTACCAGGCGAGCAATAGTTTCCTTCCCTAACTCGGAATTGGCGCAAGAATACAATCAAGTCTTATCAGCACGGTTGCAACAAGCAGGACTCGGGGAAGATGAAGCGCGGACATTTGCTGAACGAGTTGCCTTTAATAGCGAACCTCACTTTATTAAAGCATTATCACAAGCTGGTGAGTCAGTCAAGCAACTAGCAGAATTATATCGCAATGGTGGACTAGAAGCACTCAAAAAATACGACAGCATCGACCAGTACCTAGAAGAACAAATTGCCCCAAAACCAGATGAACCAGTATTTAATGAAACCTTCTCCTTTAGAGATATTTATGTGCCACTGAAGGCAAGAAACGTTGATAAAAATGGTGATATGGATGATAAGCCAGCGCCATGTGATTTAGAAACTTGGGCGAAAAATATTCTCCTAGACCAAGACGCAAATAAAAAAAGGCAAGTTATCTTTATTCAAGGTGGACCTGGAAGAGGTAAAAGTGTTTTTTGCCGCATGTTTGCTGATTGGGTGCGGCAGTATTTACATCCAATGTGGACACCAATTTTGATTCGCCTTCGCGATATTGATGAATTTCAGCCGAGTTTAGAAGAAACCTTACGCTCAAGAGTAAAGTATGATTTCGCCCAAAGCGATGATGGCTGGCTAACTGATGCTCACAAAAGATTTTTGTTTATTTTAGATGGCTTTGATGAGTTGCGAATTGAGCGCAGCAGTAACCAAAGCGTAGAAAGATTTCTCAGGCAAATAGGGACATTTCAATTTGATTATAACGGAAAACATCGAGTCTTAATTACAGGCAGAGCAATGGCTTTGCATGGCATTGACCGCCTACCAGCAAATCTGGAACGGGTGGAAATTGCCGAAATGAACGCCAAATTGCAAAACCAATGGTTTACCAACTGGCGAAAGCATTTTGACACAGATAAAAGTACAGCATTTCAGCAGTTTTTGCAAGATAATGACCGCTGCCCAAAGCAAGTTCAGGAATTGGCAAAAGAACCACTCTTGCTGTATATGTTGGCGGCAATGCATCGAGATGACAAATTAGATATTAGCAAGTTTGAGCAAGCCAGTGGTACAGCAGCGAAAATTTTAGCTTACGAACAAGCATTAGACTGGGTACTGACAAAACAGCGTTCTGACGACCGCCACCCTGATTTAAATTATGAACTGACCAAACAAAACCCAGAAGCGTTACGGCGGCTGTTAGCAGAAGCAGCCGTGTGTGTCGTGCAGTCAGGGGGAGAAAGTGCTTCCATGCAAATGGTGAAAGCACGCTTACAGCAAGACGACGAAGCGAGACAATTAATTGAAAGAGCAGAAAAAGGACTGGGAGAAGAAGCGCTGAAAACGGCATTGAGTGCTTTTTATCTCAAGTCAAACAGCAGCGGTGGAGTTGAATTTTTCCACAAGAGTTTTGGAGAATTTCTTTGTGCTGAACGACTGAAAGATAGCTTGGTGGAATGGACAGAACCAGGCAGGCGGGGTAAAACTTTCAATATTGACGATAAGCAACTGTATGAGCAAATTTACGATTTACTTGGCTATGGTGCACTAACACAGGAGATTGTAGAATATTTGATGGGTTTGTTAATTGGGGACGGGCAAGATGCCCATCCCACAAGCAGCAATAAATTTCAACCAGTGCAGTTATTTCAGCGGTTAGAAGATTTTTATCAACGTTGGTGTGATGGGGAATTTATTGACTCCACTGAAGAAACTTTGCCCCAAAGAAAAGCGCGAGAATTGCAAAAACAAGGAATTAAGCTGGGTCAGCGTCAAGTGGATATTTATGCAGGGTTGAATGTGATGATTTTGCTGTTGGAGTTGCATCGATATGCTCAAGAGCGAGATGATCTGAAAGACAAAATAGCCTTCTATCCCTGTGGTCAAAAGGATAGTGAAGGTTTTGATGAAACGCGATTACTTCGCATCATCGGCTATAGCTATTGCATTAACGTTGAAAAATTTTCAGTCACAGTTGGGCAATTTCTTTCTAAAGCAAACCTTAGCGGCGCAAACCTGTTTGGTAGCAACCTCAACAGTTCCAACTTCAGTGGCGCAGACCTTAGTGATGCAAACCTGTTTGGTAGCAACCTCAACAGTTCCAACTTCAGCGCAGCAAACCTCAGCAGCGCAAACCTGTTTGGTAGCAATCTCAACAGTTCCAACTTCAGTGGCGCAAACCTCAGCAGCGCAAACCTGTTTGGTAGCAATCTCAACAGTTCCAACTTCAGTGGCGCAAACCTCAGCAGCGCAAACCTGTTTGGTAGCAATCTCAACAGTTCCAACTTCAGTGGCGCAAACCTCAGGGACGCAGACCTCAGGGGCGCAGACCTTAGGGACGTAGACCTCAGGGGCGCAGACCTCAGGGGCGCAAATCTTAGCAATGAATTATTCGGAGACATCCGCTGGGATGAAAATACAAAGTGGGAGGATGTGAAAGGGTTGCAGACAGCTATTAATGTGCCAAAACCGTTACGGCAAAAGTTGGGGCTGGAGTAAGAGGAAATGAGGGAGATCAGGGGGTGAGTCCGGGAAAGATTTTCTCGTTGTCTCCCCTCTTCCTTGGCGTTCTTGGCGTCTTGGCGGTTCGTTTTCTTTCCCCTCACCTAACGCGATCGCCTTGTCACCAAACATGAGCCGATATTGCAGATATTTATCTAAGCGCGATCGCTTTTGAGTCTTTTGACTCGAACTTTTGTGATAGCATATATGCTATCATAATAACATGGCAATTAAAATTGTAGTTGATACCAGCGTTTTTATTAGTGCGCTGATTAGCTCTAAAGGCTCTAGCAGAGAACTCATTCGACGCTGCTTGAAAGGTGAATATCAGCCTTTGATGGGAAATGCTTTATTTTCTGAGTATGAGTCAGTCATTCAGCGCTCAGAAATTGCCGCCAAATGCCCTTTAACGAGTGAAGAAATTTCTGCTTTACTTGCATCATTTATGAGCGTCAGTCAATGGATTTCTATTTACTATTTATGGCGACCTAATTTAAAAGACGAAGCTGACAATCACTTAATTGAATTAGCAGTTGCAGGTAATGCTCAAATTATTGCTACTCACAATGTAAAAGATTTCCAAAACGCTGAATTATTATTTCCTAACTTATCAATATTAAAACCCGAAGAAATTATTAGGAGTTAAACAAAAATGGCAACTTTAACTATTCGTTTACCAGACGATAAGCATAATAGATTGAAAGAACTTGCTCAAACCAAAGGCATAAGTGTTAATAAGCTGATTGAAGAACTTTCCACCATAGCTTTAGCAGAATTTGATGCCAATACAAGATTTAAAGCAATGGCTGCGACGGGCAATCCAGAAGAAGGCTTAAGAATACTGGCTAAACTTGATAGTCTGACAGAATAGAGCTTTTAGGCGATGAAAATCAGTCTATCCTGCTTGTAGGATAGCACTGGCTGTAATAAGGTTCAGATCAGATGGTTTGCAGCGCCTAATAATCTATGTAGAGACGTAGCATGCTACGTCTCTACACCCATGGAATTGTCACAAATAACCCTGAACTTAACTATATTGGCATTGGCTGTATTCTGACACTGTTCACTAAGTTAAAAACAACTCCTTGATCCCCGCACTGCCAATCTCCACTGCAAGTGCTGCTAGTAAAAAACCCAAAAGCTGGGTGATAATCACTTCTCCTTCTACACCAATCCACTTGTCGATACCGTTTGCTAAACGCAAAATCAACCAACTAGAGAACATTGCCCCGACAATACCCACGATGACGCTGATATGAGGGCTGGGAGATTCCGACATCAACAGCATGACCGATGTCAGAGTACCAGGTCCGGCTAGCAGTGGCAAGGCAAGTGGAGTAATTGCGACATCTCGCTCTTGATCGATAACAGGTGTATCTAATTCTCCTTGAAGCATTTGTAAGGCAATCAACAACAGCAGTAGTCCCCCTGCGACTCGCAAAGACCCCAAGCTGACATCCAAGTAACGTAATATAAATTGACCACCAAAGGCAAAGAGTAAAAGCACTCCTATTGCCACTACTATGGCTTTATCTATAACTCTGTTTCTGCTTTCTGGTTCCATGCCCTTGGTGAGAACCAAAAGTATTGGTATGTTACCTACTGCATCCGCAAGAACAAAGACTGCAATAAAGGTTTTTACGAGAATCGAGATATCCACAGCAGATCATAAGTTATTAGTTGTTCTAAAAAATTACCTCAAATGGAGTTTAGTTTCCTATAACTTATAGCTGAAACTAAAAGCTACATGATGATATGAGTTATGATGGATGCTGGACAAACCAAAGAATAGTAAAATCGTGGCATACTCCCAGCACTGAACCGAGTACCGTCGAATCAGCTAAAAAGTGAACGGGGCGATCGCTGCAATATCTGGGTCTAGGTTGCCTACCTGACTGGTGCTGAGTATCCATATAGATGCTCCTTGTTTAAAAAATATCTGCGTTACGCTATCGCTTGCCTTTCGAGGCAGAATAGTTCGCCAACTGACTAAAGCTCTGAAAAGTTGTTGTAGAGGACTGTCTGCAAGAGAACTTCCTATAGTTGTAGTGGAAGAGTTCTCCCAGTCAGCCCGTGCGATGCCAAAGGGTAATAGCTCATGTCTGAGTACTGTGGCTAACTTCACCAACTGCTTAAAGCTGGTGGCATATTCGGGATGGCGGAGTAACCAATTTTTAAACTGCGGATTGGTTTTGATGGCATACCTAATCTCTGTAGGGTTGACTTGAATGGCAACCTGAATCGCTCTAATCGCTGCATATAATGCCTGGTTAGAATCTTGGGAACAATTGTTTGCAGGACCAACATAAGTTGCACCGGTACCATCTCCAATCCGGTAACGCGCTGTCATGATTTCCAGTTGACGGTTCAAAAGTTCCAATGGTGTGCGCTTGACTTCATCAGCATCGTAGTCTTGTGTGAGAGCATCAAATTTAATCAGGATATCGCAAACGGGACGAATTCCTAACCAACCAAACTGGCGATCGCCCATATAACGAGTCCAGGACAGAGTCCCTGCAATCAGCCCATCACCGTTGTGAGTGTAAACTTGGTGATACCTAATATCAAAGCGCAACTCACCTGTCAGTGGTTCCCGCACCACCTCTGCCACTCCATAGGCGGAATGACCAAAGTATACAGGGGCTTTAGCTGCAGGCTCTCGTTTTTTGCCACCTATACCGCCATACACGTGTACAAGTAAGGCACAGTCACCTTCACGCCATTTGGAGACTGCTTTTTGGATATCCGTACCCCTTGTACTTAAAAAAACAGATTGTATTTGTCCTTTATGCTTGGTAATATTCCGCCAAGAGCGTTTTCTAAGATATTTACGCGCTGGTTTTCTGCCAACAATCACCTCTTGGGGTTTGACTCGCAACAAAGCACGGGGGGCGATCGCTTGCACAACAAACATCCCTATAGCATTTTTTGCACCGTAAATATACCATCCTGAGGCATTGACGGGAGACTTTTCGATACCACTGTTCATTGAGTTGGAAATTCCGTTTTGATTAGGAATTACCTCAGGCAAAAGCACGACTTCTTCAACAGAGTCAAATTCACGGGAATTGCGATTGAAATGAACCACTCGGTATTGTTCACTTCCCTGTTGAATGGGCTGCAAAAACTTCACTAACGCATAAAAGCGCCCAGAAATTTGAACTGGTTCACTGGTAACGTAAAGAGTTATCTTCCCGTTTTGTTCAACTGCAACTGGCTCGCGCAGCATCACAACTATATCATCATTGGGTCTTGAACCAGCCAGCGATTCCAATGGAGTCACCTGACGCCAATGATTTATCCGAATCGGAACGATTTTTCCCTGTGTGTAGTTGTATAATGCTTCGGCGTTGAAGTGAACATCCTTTTTGGTTGACTGAACCGATACTTTTGATTGAGGATCGTCAATCCATTTCAAATACACGACTTGTCCCACCAAGTGTTTGTGTTGCTCATCTGCGTGATGCACTTCAAACAGAACACCTGATTGGCGTTGCTCTTTAGGCGGTAAAATCAGCCGTCCCATCCAAGAGGCAATTGGTCGATAAAGTTCTGGGTTTACCGACTGGTTTAAAGGATAGTATTCTGGTCGATTAAACGCTGCTTCCTGATACCGTTCATAATCGCTAATCTTCTTTTTAACAAGTTCTTGATTGTAGGGATACTCCTCTAGCAAAATACTTGACATAATGTCAACCGTTTGCTGCAGATAGCTGCGACCATCGCTTAAAAATTTGTTGGCATCTAAAGGACCCCCAGCACCCATATGCCCCACTGGACCGAGTGAAACAAAAGTGATTTTCCCCATGCGTTTGGCACGGTTCCAGTAAGATAAGAAAAATATCCTCCAGCGCTTTGGAAACAAAATCGGACCTAAACGCTCAACCGGATCTTTGTCGCCTACCAGATGGTAGAGATGCTCTACCAACAATGCATTGTTATTGCCACTGATCACACCAGCCAAGGAAATAACCTCAATAGGTGCCTGATCTAATGCTTGCTTAAGATACGAAAGCGCTCCCATTGCTATCTGTCCACCACCGCTGAAACCAATCAGTGTAATCGGTACTCCGCTACCGGGTTTGTAACCGTGGTTAATCAGGCTATTGTACATGACCTGCGCCGTCCCCTGGTTATAAATTGGTCCAAAGCGTTGGTCAGCAGAAACCGCAACAACGAGGAGATTGCGAATATTAATCGTCATGGCAAGCAAAGCGTTGAATATACCACCATTAGTGGATTGACTGCGTCGTTCCGCGAAACGCCAAAAGGACGCGAGTATCCCGCTGCCTTCCGTAAGTGGTCGATTGAGGACTGAGTAGGGCATAAGTCCTCGAATGATCACAATATTATCTGGCAAAGCTGCCCCTAAAGAGCGTAAAAACTGGTCCCCATCTGGGAAATACTTGAATGAAGCTTGACCGATACCATCAAGGTAAATGACATATCGGACAACGTTTGTTTGCGGTGGAATTGCTTCCTCTAATATTCCTAAATGACCTTTAGTATCAATTTTATCACCATACCACCCTGCCCACCAACCCAAGGCTTCAAGGGGAACCAGGAGTCCGGCGAAGACAACGGCAATAAAACTAATCTGCAACAAATCAACTGTGAGCTTAAGCGCACCCCCCAAAGCGTTGTACCAAACTAACCACAAATGGCTCAGTGGCGGGTAGAGTAGAGTACAAAGTAGAGCAATGAAAACAATGCCTAAAAATGTGGTAATTCGCTTCACACTTATACCTCCCCGTTGTCTCTATCACCAGCGTTAGTTTGGTTATCTCTACGTAACATCTGCGGTCCTGCTTGCAGAAGTTGTTCCAGTCCTTGCATATCTGTAACCAGCCGTGTCCCTGCGACTGTATTAGACAGCCACTTGCCAACTATTGCAACTGGTCGTCCAATGGTGCGCTGTACAATCTGAAATACAAGCCATCCCAACACACTGCACGAAAGCGCCTGCCAAGCAGTAAGATCAAGGGCGACGCGCAAGCCCATTACAAATGCTAACAGCGTCCAAATAGAAAGCAAGACTTGAATTGGCACACCCAAATAAGGCAATGCTACTAAAAAACTCAATATCAGTGGTGCGTAGGCAAATCCCAACGTACACCAAATGATGCCATACGGGATATTAACCTTGAATAGTACAAAGCTTACCAACCATGTACTTAAACCCCAAAACAAAACGGTGAATACAAATAACACAGATCCAATCAACAGACTCAGAAAAAAGCGAAGCGGTTTGACTCGGTTGACGAATAGCACCGTCCCTTGACCCAACGCCTGAGAAAACCCAGCAATAAGTACAATGTATAAGGCTGCTATTGCACCTTGGGGTAGCGATTGAATCAGCTCAAAGGCTTCCTCTTTGAGGGCGATCGCTCCGAGTACAAGTTCCCAAAATCTATTGAGGGCGGTCTGGGTCATGGCAAATGCGATGAAAAAGCTTATAACTGTTCTCGTTGTTCTAGTGTATTTTAATACTTCAGAAATTTGAAAAAAACATTAGTCATTGGTCATTAGTAATTAGTCATTGGTCATTAGTTCTCACTCCCTCCCTCCCTCACTCCCTCGCTCATCTCATTTTTCCAGAGTGAAACCGCAACTACTTCATTCCATCACCATTTTCCGTTTCAAAGCGCATCAACTTTCTCACATCATCGATTGGCAATCGTAACTCTTTGCTAATTGCCGCTTCCACTTGATTAAGTTCTGTTACAGGAAATTCAAATTCTAGTTCTTTGAGTGCTTTGGAAGCTGTCTTAACTCTGACTCTTGAAACACCTTGATGCTTTTTTATTTGAACTGTGATTGACAGTACAACTGTTCTCGGTTGCTTGGCTGATAATGTCTCAACCTTCAAAGGATTCGTTGGTTGATGAGAGCGGCTTAATATTCTATCCATCAGAAATCCACCTCCTACCCAAAAAGCTAATCCAAGCAGTGGTAGGGGTAGCCAAAACTCTAACCCCAAAGAACGCAAAATCTTTAACCATCGGGATTGGAGCATAAATTAAGTAGCTTCACGTCACAGATACTACGCACACTAAGATCAAGAAAAAACTTTTCTTAGCGCGATCGCCCTATGTTAATTTTACTGGTGGAAGATGACCTAGCCCAATTAGAGCCACTGCGAGCTGCGCTTACCAAAGCAGGACATACAATTGATGCGATAGAAGATGGAGAAACGGCTCAGTGGCTGTTTTCTCAGAAAGATTATGACTTATTGATCTTAGACTGGATGCTTCCCAAAGTCAGCGGGGTTGACCTTTGTCAGGAATATCGACGCGTTGGGAAAACTTCCCCAGTACTGATGCTGACTGCTAAGGACACAATATCAGATAAAGTTTATGGTTTAGACGCCGGAGCAGACGATTACTTGGTAAAACCAGTTGATATTATCGAACTGCTAGCAAGGGTGAGAGCTTTGAGAAGGCGCTCCCCACTTTGGCAAGGAGACAAACTTACATTAGCAGATTTACATCTCGATTTGAATAACCTAACTCTTGAGCGAAATCAACTCACATCTCAATTATCTGGTCGAGAATTTCAACTGATGGAGTATCTGATGCGTCATCCTCGTCAAATTTTATCTCACAATCAAATAGAACAGGCTCTTTGGGGATGGGGGACAGAACCAGAAAGTAATGCTGTGACAACACTAGTGCGCCGACTGCGACAGCGCCTGCAAACAGTTGAAGCAAAAGATTGGCTGGAAAATGTTTATGGTATGGGTTATCGGCTTAATGTTCCGGAAAAATGAGATGGGGGGGATGGGGGAGCAGGGGAGAATAATTTGTGACTAATGAAGATGTAGAGACGCGCTGTTTGAAGCGTCTCTACAAATGACTAATGACTAATGACTAATTATGTTTGTTCGTAGCCGTCGCAATTTAGCTTACTTATTTACAATATCGATGGGGAGCATCCTTATCGCATTTGCTGGTATAGCGTATTACCTGATTGTTCAGCAACAGCTTCAGGCTTTTGATGAAAGATTGTATTCTGATAGCAAAACTATCGCCAGAAATCCACCATATAAACTGTATAATAAACGACCACAGCTTGAGCGAAGGGATGTCCCAATTTTTGGTGATACAGTACCACCAATTAACAATGGTTTTGCGTATGTTCGGTTGTACAAATTCAATGGAGAATTGGTTGATTCTACTGGTGTGTTTGGTTCTAGAAAATTAACTGTTGCTCCTGGTTTTCAAACTATTCAAATCAGTAAGAATCGAAATGGGGTAACGACGAGCAAAGAATGGTTTCGAGAATTAACGTTGCCACTTATACAAGATAATTTGTTGACTGGCTATATTCAAGTGGCTGTTCCTCTGACACCTCTACGTAAAAACTTAGATAAAGCAAGGTTATTTCTAACACTGGCTTTACCAGCAACTTTAGGGACGATAGGTATTACTGGTTGGTTTTTGGGGGGGCTTGCCATGCAACCAACTCGTCGGGCATACGAACAACTACAACGCTTCACTGCTGATGCTTCTCATGAGTTACGCGCTCCTGTGGCTGCGATTTTAAGTAATGCACAAGTGGCTTTAATGCCTCCACAGGATGAATTAGAGCAGCGTTTTCGTCTAGAAAATATTGCGGGGATTGCTAAATCAATGAGCAATCTCATTAATAATCTGTTGTTTCTGGCTCGTCAGGATGGACCGCTGAATAACACGGCTTTAAAGACTATAGACCTTGTTGGACTACTGCAACCTATAGCCCAAGAGTATCAGCAACTAGCAGCTGCACAAAATCTAAATTTTACTTTTCACTTACCCCAGTCACCTGTTAACCTCAAAGCCGACCCAGATTTGTTAAAACAGGCGATTGTAAATTTACTTAGCAATGCTTTGAAGTACACTCCTCTTGATGGTACAGTTGCACTAAGATTGGTGACACAATCTCAGCGAGCCATTATTCAGGTGGAAGATAACGGCATTGGCATTCCGGAGGAAGATTTACCTCATATATTTGAACGGTTTTATCGCGTTGATACAGCGCGATCGCGTCAAACAGGTGGCTTTGGTTTAGGACTGGCGATCGCCCAACAAATTGTGCAAGCGCACCGAGGACACATTAGTGCCAAAAGTGTGCTTGGGCAAGGTTCTACCTTTCAAATTGAACTACCTCTGAAGTAGAGGGATTGGGGATTGGGGAGTGAGGAATTCAATTTTTGGCGTTGCTGAATTCATGTATGGAAAAGATGTCGTGTGATTCTAAACCCTTGTAGAGACGTACCATGGTGAGCCAGCGCTCTTTGGAGGGTTTCCCGACCTAGGCGACTGGCGTCACGTCTCTACACTTGGATTCATACTTCAAATCAGCAACGCCCAATTTTTTATCTTTACCCAGAGGCACTGACATTTTTTTGTCATACTTGTCCATCACACTAAGAAATAACAAGAATATCAAAGGTCTGTCATACCATGATTGGTTTATCATTCACAATGAGCGTAAACCGCACCCCGCCAGTGCATGCTCCCCTCCCTGCTTGCGGGGAGGGGTTGGGGGCGGGGTTCTTGTACACACCTAAATTTCTCCAAACTTAACACCGCCAAACGTATGATTGCACGCTCTAAGTTGTTTTGGGTAGCCATAATTACCGTAGTTGCGAGCCTTGGTTTTCCTGGAGAGGTAGCGGCACATCACGGCTATTACACAAACTATGATCTCGGAAATCCACGGACAATCACAGGCGTGATTAAAGCAGTCAGATATACGAGTCCCCACATTCGTATGCAACTTCAAACAACTGGTCGCTCGAAGCAAGTTTGGAAGATTGACTTGCCATCACCAACTCAGGCGCAGTGGCAAGGATTAACCCAGAGCGTTCTCAAGGTAGGCTCCACTGCAACTGTGGTAGGATGGCCCGCTTACAATCGTTCCAACGAAATGGGAGCGTCGCAAATCACGATTGGTGGAAAGACTGTAGTGGTGAATTGACCAAAACAGTTGTAAGTGCTTAGTAGAGAAGACCAAAAAATTACCGTGACACTTTTTACTCAAAACTCCAGACGAAAACTTAACAAAAGCAGGAATGGAATCATGGATAATCAGCAACAGATAGACAAAGCCATGGTTAAAAAAGGATTTATGCATGCTGCGCTAACTGCAGCAACAATTGCAACTTTCCTAGCTTCTGCAACTGAAAATGCGAGCGCCCATCACGGATGGAGTGAGTACAACAACGAGCAAACGCTTAACCTCTCTGGAGAAATCCAGAATATCAGTTATGGAAATCCGCACACCACAATAGAAGTGAAAACAGATGATAATAAAGTGTGGCAAGCAGTCCTTGCACCACCTGCCCGATTGCAGAGACGTGGGTTACCCCAAAGCGCTTTGCAGGTTGGACAGCAAGTGAGGCTAGTAGGCTACCCTCATCGCACGGATGTTAATGAAATGCGGGCAGAGCGAATTACTATAGGTAAGCAAACAGTAGAACTGCGCTGATGCACATTGCTGATACAACCTGGTGGCTGTGGTTAGAAAACAGTGCCTTGTCCTCACTGATTCGCCAGTGGCTATGGCTTTACCCAATTATTTCAACGACACACATTCTTGGTCTAGCCATTGTCTTTGGCTCAGTTGCTTTGTTCGATTTAAGGTTACTTGGTTTCTCCCGCCACCTGTTGGTAACAGATATGGCACGATACCTCTTGCCTTGGTCTTTCCTAAGTTTTGCGGTTGTCGTGCTATCAGGTTTTCTCATGTTTGCAGTGAATGCAACCCAAATAGCAGCAAATCCAGCTTTTCGCCTGAAGCTTTTGCTGTTGTGCGCTGCTGGGGTGAATGCGGCTTTTTTTCATAGAGTGGCTTTTAAATCGGTTAAGTTCTGGAACCGGGGTGTGAGAACTCCAAGAGTGGTTAGGGCGATCGCAGTCATTTCCCTTGTACTTTGGACTGGTGTGATTATTTGTGGTCGCCTGATTGCATACGTTTGAGAACCTGCGATTCATAGCTGTAGGTACAAAGGTGACGAACACGAAATTTCGATCAATTTTTCTATTTAAAACATTAGCAAAATCATGGTTACAAACGGCGCTGGTAGCTGTTTTGGTTGGACTTCCTACAGCTTGTATTGCCCAGCCAAATCGTACTCAAGAAGCTGTTGAGGTTCAGGAGTCCAACCGCACTTTTACAGATGTACAAGCTTTAGTGAATCTTGGTCCGCGAGTCGCTGGCACACCAGTCATGGAAAAGGCAAGCGCTTATCTCATCGAACAGTACCGCAAAGCTGGTTATGTGGCTGAAGTTCAAACTTTTACTTATCCCAAGTTTCAAGACTTAGGCTCAAACCTCACTGTTGATAAAGCGACGGTTGAGGGGAAAGCACTCAATGGGACAGTCGCAGGAAAATTGAATGCGCCACTGGTAGCAATTCCTAATGTCGGACGCAAAGCTGATTTTGCTGCTGTGAATGTTAAGGGGGCGATCGCCATTGTCCGGCGCGGTGAAATTCGTTTTTCTGAAAAAGCGAAAAATGCTGCTGCTGCTGGTGCCGTGGGTTTGGTTATTGTCAACAATCAACAAGGCGATGTGTACGGAACGCTCGCTGAGGAGGTAAAAATTCCTGTACTAGGGCTTTCTGGTAAGCAAGGTAATCCCTTAATTCAACGTGTGCAAAGCGTACCCCTGAATGTCAATTTGAATGTAAATGCGCAGCGGCGTGTTGTTAATGGGCGCAATATTATAGCACATCTTGCAGGTGTGACTCAACCCAAAATTATTCTAGGTGGGCATTACGACTCAGTACCTGGTTCTCCGGGAGCAAACGATAATGCTTCGGGAACAGCAGTTGTCCTGGCTCTTGCCCGTAATCTATCTAATACACCGACTGCTCGTCAAGCCTGGTTCATCGCCTTTGATGGTGAAGAAGACGGGCTGCACGGTTCGCGGGCTTTTGTGAACGCGGCTGAGCCGCAGTTTCTCTCAGGGCTGAAAGCTATGGTCAATTTCGATATGGTTGGCGTCAACAACCAGTTAGGAATTGGTGGTACGTCATCTTTAACGACATTTGCGCGAAATATTGACCCTCAAGTGAAAACTTTTGGCTCATCTGGCGGTAGCGACCATGCATCGTTTGCTGATAAAAACGTGCCGATTCTGTTCTTCTACCGAGGTGACGAGCCGAACTACCACACGCCAAATGATAAAAAGGTAGACCCAAAACTGTTAAATGAAACGACTCAGCTAGGGCTGGATCTTGTCAAGCAGATTGTTAACGCTAGCTAAGGAACGTGGGTGAGGAAAACGGCGTTTGTCTCCAATGTTTCTGTGTCAAACCATCCTCATTTATAGGAAATCTAAAATGTCTTTTCTTTTTTCTTTGAAGAAGTCTCTCACTAATTTGTCTTTGGTATCTTTAGGAGCTGCAACGGCTATGTTGGGCGGACATTTCATGCCCACAAATCCAGTGCTGTCTCAGCAACCAATTGCTCAATTACCTTCTGCATCCATTGGCAACACAGATACTAACTTTGTTTCCTCTGCGGTAGAAAGAACCGGATCTGCTGTCGTGCGGATTGACTCTACACGCACCGTAAGAAATCCATATACATATGGTACACGGGTGGCAAGAGGTACAGGTTCAGGGTTCATTATTAGGTCGAATGGTCTTATTCTGACAAACGCTCACGTTGTTGGTGGAGCAGACAGGGTGACTGTAACTTTGAAAAACGGTCAAAGCTTCACAGGTCGAGTTTTAGGGCAGGATAAATCAACAGATGTGGCAGTAGTTCAAATTCAGGCTAATAATCTGCCGGTTGTGAGTCTTGGTAATTCTGACCAGTTGAAACCTGGAGAATGGGCGATCGCGATCGGTAATCCTCTGGGTTTAGACAACACCGTGACAGTAGGCATTATCAGTGCAACCGACCGCACGAGTCGTGCATTAGGTTCCCGAAATCGCGAAGTTGGCTTTATTCAAACCGATGCTGCTATTAACCCTGGTAACTCAGGTGGACCCCTGCTAAATCAACGAGGACAAGTCATTGGTGTGAACACTGCTATTATTCAAGGTGCCCAAGGACTGGGATTTGCAATTCCGATTAACTTGGCGCAGCAGATTGCTAACCAATTAATTGCACAAGCAGCAGCTTAGGGACTTCCAAATAAAAAATATCCAACCTTTTCTTGTGGGATGGGATTGGTGGCGTCCGTCCTATAAACTGGGCGGGCTAGAAGCCATACGTGTCAACTTAAGCTGAAAACTTTGTAGTTACGGCATATCACGCCTTTATACTTGCTCACAATTCTCGTTCTACCCCACCCCGGTTTTGTCTCGTGCCAAAATCTCCCCTCCCCTTTGTAAGGGGAGGGGTTGGGGGTGGGGTAAATCAACGTGGAATAAAGGTTTGAACGTGATTGTTGACACCAATGGCTAGAAGCCCACCCCACAACATTGCATTGGATAATTTATTTGTTGGAATACCCTTAATTACCAAAGAAAGGCACATGGCAGAGGGCAAGCTATGCTCAAGCAAGGAAAGCAGTTGTAATCAGTGCTGTCGCGCAACGTTGTTGCGCAGCATTGGCTGAAAACAAATTATTGGGCTAATATTGGGAAGCTATTAGCTTGCGCCCTTCAATATCCGTGCAACTACCGCTGTCTATGGCTTTCAGCGCCTTAGAGCTTAGAGGATGTCTGAAAAGTCAAAATTTTTGGTGTTTATTAAACTTTTTTCACCATTTTTGAGATGTCAGGGGAGCAACCGTTGAGCCTTCCGATTGTTTGTACTCTATACGTTTTTATAACTTCAGCCCTATGTCTCAAATTAAGCCATCCAATCATTACTATATTTATATAAAACGAGGTCAAAAGCCAATTCCTTGGAATATATACGACCCTAATCCACCGACTGAACTCGGCTTAAGTGATTATTTTAGTAAAGTATTCCAGGCTATGGAAAAAAGTTTGAATCTCAGCGGTTTAATATTTTATATAACTTGGGACGAAATTGATGAACTCCCATCATATGGACAAAATGTTGTTGCTGTCGTGCTGGGAGATGAATGGTGTCGCATACCAAAATATTTTCATAAGGTCAAGGCTGTATTTAAGTGCCTTGGCACATCCCCAATGCTTGGGTGTAATCCCTTCCTCAAGCCTTCTTTGATAAACCTTTTGACACTGATTCAATTTCTCAGAATCTTGGTTTTACGCTTGCCTTGGGTGGTAAATTATCAGTTTTACAAGTTTAAGAGTTTGCTATCCGGCACAGCCAAAATTCCACCCATCTACGATATTCCACAGGGCTATGGCAACTCAAAGGATTTGCCAATTAAGGATATAGAAGCACGCCCCTATGAACTTTTTTTTGCTGGCAGCTTAGTTCAGGTACCATTACCTGTATGGTCTTTGAAGTACTGGTTGGGAACTCCAAAAACCCTTTCTCGAAAATTAATGGTATCAAGTTTAAATAGTTTCAAGGAAAAATATCCTGAATATAAAATTGAATTATCAATTACTCCTGGTTTTCATTATTCAATGAATGAAGGTGGAAACAGCTATTCTGAAAGAATGATGAATACCAAAATATGCATTGTCCCTAGAGGTACTTCGTTTGAAACCATTCGCTTGTTTGAAGGAATGAGATATGGTTGCATCTTAGTAACGGAAGTTTTACCTCCACGATGGTTTTTAGATGGATCACCTGCTATTCAGATAAGAGATTGGGGCGAATTAGAGGAGATACTAAAAAAGCTGCTTACAAACAAGCAACTCATGCAAGAAAAACACCAGGAATCTTTGAATTGGTGGAATAAGAAATGTTCGGAAGCTGTTGTGGGAGCGTACATTGCTGAAAAATTGAACTTATTATCCACCTGAGCCTCGCTGAGTCCTATGCCTTCGGCACGGCTGAGCGCAGAGCGCACGCCAAGGGCGAACGCCGAACGGACACGCTACGCGAACGCGAGAATTCAAAATTCAAAATTCAAATTTTAAAAATAATTAATAAATTTTGAATTGACTGTAAGTAAGTCGGCAAGAAAAAACCAAACTATGTAAAGAAAAGTAAAATTTCTGTATTTGGCTCGTAGTAGCGCTATGGCTGACGCCACGCTGCGCGAACAGCGCTAAAGCGCTACTACAAACCAGTGATGATTATTTGCGCCGACTTACTTAGGTTTGAATTCCTAAGTACAGCTTTGCATTAATTCGTAGCGTTTTAAAACGCAGAGGGACGCGGTGAACCAGCGCTGCAGGAGGGTTTCCCTCCGCAGGCGACTGGTGAACCCGAAGGGAGTCAGCGCAGAGTAACGCAGAGCCTTTCTGAAATTAATTCGTTACGAACTTGTGAAATTCTGTACTAAGAACGATTCGTAGAAGCTGTAACTTCAAACCACAGACACAATTAGATCTCTTGCATAAATCTTATTTTGTCTCGCGCAAAGGCGCAAAGACGCAAAGAGTAACACTAAAAAAGGTACTTACGAAATGTAGGCAACGATGTTTCAATCCCTAATAGGAATTCGTAGAAATTGTAACAAGCTACGCACCTGGTCAATGTTGAGAAAATTAGGTTTCAATCCCTAATAGGGATTCGTAGAAATTGTAACACCTTGAAACTAGAAGCGCTTAAAGCATCCGATAAGTTTCAATCCCTAATAGGGATTCGTAGAAATTGTAACATTAAAAGTAATATCTACTTGTACTTCACCTAAAGTTTCAATCCCTAATAGGGATTCGTAGAAATTGTAACTTTTCTGCCTTGAATTCAAAGCCACACTCTGTACAGGTTTCAATCCCTAATAGGGATTCGTAGAAATTGTAACACCCTTAAGCTTGGCTTTGTTCCCCTTGTTGAGATTATGCGTTTCAATCCCTAATAGGGATTCGTAGAAATTGTAACCTGAAATCTCTTTGGAATGTATACCATTTTATTAGGTTTCAATCCCTAATAGGGATTCGTAGAAATTGTAACGTTTCTTTAGTCAATTGTCTATTGGCAGCTTCGAGTTTCAATCCCTAATAGGGATTCGTAGAAATTGTAACTTAAAGGTAATATCTACTTGTACTTCACCAAGGGTTTCAATCCCTAATAGGGATTCGTAGAAATTGTAACCTCTTACTCGAAGACTTGAAATTCCATTCAAATTGTTTCAATCCCTAATAGGGATTCGTAGAAATTGTAACCAGTTGCTTCAAGTGTTGGATTAAGCGCCAACGGGTTTCAATCCCTAATAGGGATTCGTAGAAATTGTAACTCCTTGGTGCCGCCTTTCGTTTTGTGAATTGCAGGTTTCAATCCCTAATAGGGATTCGTAGAAATTGTAACATAAGCCGGAAACGCTCTTTAGCAGGTATTACACAGTTTCAATCCCTAATAGGGATTCGTAGAAATTGTAACAAGGAAAATCAGAACAGGTGAAAAAAGGCTAGTAGGTTTCAATCCCTAATAGGGATTCGTAGAAATTGTAACTTCGCGCGTTGTCTCCTTCAACCACAAGGGTAATCGCGCCTGTTTCAATCCCTAATAGGGATTCGTAGAAATTGTAACAGGATTCTCTACTAGTGTTCAAGATAGGTTAATAGTTTCAATCCCTAATAGGGATTCGTAGAAATTGTAACGGTTCGAGACGCGGTGGGATTTGCTCGAAGGAAGCTGTTTCAATCCCTAATAGGGATTCGTAGAAATTGTAACCAGCGTCGCCCAGGAGGGGCAGCAAGGCGGGTTGGGTAGTGTGTTTCAATCCCTAATAGGGATTCGTAGAAATTGTAACGCAGGATTGTTGGTTTTGTTAATAATTAAATATTCGTTTCAATCCCTAATAGGGATTCGTAGAAATTGTAACCTTTTTTGAACCTCTAGCCTTTGACTTTTTTATAGTGTTTCAATCCCTAATAGGGATTCGTAGAAATTGTAACTCAATCACAGTTGTAAGGCGAAAAAACACAAAACTGTTTCAATCCCTAATAGGGATTCGTAGAAATTGTAACTAAATGTACTAACAGATACTATTACCCTCACTGCTGTTTCAATCCCTAATAGGGATTCGTAGAAATTGTAACCTCGTTCTTGTAATTGCATAGATTAACATGACAAGTTTCAATCCCTAATAGGGATTCGTAGAAATTGTAACCAACCTGGAGACTCTGCAAAACAAAGTGATAACGGGATGTTTCAATCCCTAATAGGGATTCGTAGAAATTGTAACGTCGGGGTTTCCTGGGTTCATGTTATTGAGTACAGTTTCAATCCCTAATAGGGATTCGTAGAAATTGTAACCACTTGTCGTAGGTTTGTATAGAGACGAATATTACGTTTCAATCCCTAATAGGGATTCGTAGAAATTGTAACCAACAGGCATATTTTTACTTAGGATGATTTCATCTTGTTTCAATCCCTAATAGGGATTCGTAGAAATTGTAACTATGTTTGTGCTTTATTATTTTGGCTAAAACCATCGGTTTCAATCCCTAATAGGGATTCGTAGAAATTGTAACAATGGAGCTACTAATAGTACAGCTTGGGAAAATAAGTTTCAATCCCTAATAGGGATTCGTAGAAATTGTAACCGCTGGCATATGAAAGGCTTACTATATTCAGTTTTCTAGGTTCAGTTGCGCGAATCGGTAAAAGCATACCGTTTTCAGACGCGATTCCAAAATCTTCTGTTTCATCATACAAGCGAAAACCTTTATTTGGCAAGCTTTTGAGAGATTGCGCGGATGGTAAATTGGTTATGAACTCTTCAAAGCCTTGTATCATGGGTTGTTCAGCGATTTTTTGACTTCCGTTTAAGAAAACACCCACCCTTCCGCGCAGCAGATATCTCTAATCGCGTTGCTTTTACCTATTATGACAACCATTTTAGAGTGCGATCGCCTTCTGGGGAAGCTCCACCGACAAGCAAGACAATTTTTATAACAGCCATTCTAAAGTGCGATCGCC
This sequence comes from Scytonema sp. HK-05, assembly GCF_963872035.1. Classification (NCBI taxonomy): domain Bacteria; kingdom Bacillati; phylum Cyanobacteriota; class Cyanophyceae; order Nostocales; family Scytonemataceae; genus Scytonema; species Scytonema sp. HK-05. The sequence goes on along the minus strand of NZ_CAWMYC010000124.1, from coordinate 11,047 downwards.
TTCGGCGGGCGCTCTGCGCTATCGCTCCAAAAAAGCTGTTCCTTGCCGAATCGTTTGCTGGATGATTCGTAACTCACACTGAGGAATCAGCCGACCACAAGATGATGCAATTGAAAATATAGGAATATTAGCAGATTATGTGGGGCAATGAGTTTTTTTAGGACTTTTAGTCTTAAAATTCTTCTAAATTCGCAATTTCTTCTTAAATTGAAGGCTACCAGCTTCTCAACAGAGAGATATTTTGGTAATCTCTCGTAAACCAGGGTATAAGTCTAGCGTTGCTTAGACCAGAAAAATCTGGAATTTCACGGTGTAGCATATATCCTCTCAAATGTACAGTTGGACTAAATGATTTAACCAACTCGGTTGCTTTGTCCATTGTTAACATTCCATCACACAAGACTTGTTGAGGACAAGTTAACTTTTCTTAGTGTGGTAGCTTAACTGTTTTCAACCTCACACAACATTATTCATTGTTGAATTTATGAAGTCTTATCTAGCCGCCGCTATTCAAATGACCAGTGTGTCCAATTTACAAAAAAACTTGGCACAAGCAGAGGAATTCATCGATTTAGCCGTGCGTCAGGGTGCTGAATTAATTGGTTTGCCAGAAAACTTCTCTTTCATGGGAGAAGAAAATGAAAAACTCGCTCAAGCTTCGGCGATCGCCACCGAAACAGAAACATTTCTCAAAACGATGGCGCAGCGTTTTCAAATCACCATCTTAGGTGGTGGCTTTCCAGTTCCTGTAGACCATACCAGCAATAGAGTCTACAACACTGCCTTACTTATCGACCCTAGTGGGCAAGAACTCGCGCGTTACCAAAAGGTACACCTGTTTGATGTTAACGTCCCAGACGGCAACACCTATCGAGAATCTACTACAGTCATGGCTGGCACGCAATTGCCCCCTGTCTACTTCTCGCAAGAACTGGGTAATATAGGGCTATCAGTTTGCTATGATGTTCGCTTTCCTGAACTCTACCGACACATAGCTTACAAAAACGGGGATGTCATATTTGTACCGGCTGCCTTTACTGCCTTCACAGGCAAAGACCATTGGCAAGTCTTACTGCAAGCCCGTGCCATTGAAAATACCTGCTATATTATTGCTCCAGCACAAACTGGAATCAACTACGCTCGCCGCCAAACTCACGGACACGCCATGATTATAGACCCTTGGGGAGCGATTTTAGCCGATGCTGGTGAGGAGCCGGGAGTGGCGATCGCCGAAATTAACCCTTCAAGGCTAGAACAAGTCCGCCGTCAAATGCCTAGCCTACAACACCGTGTCTTTGTGTGATTTTGCCCAATTTTTTTTCGTTTCCTACTTCCCCTCCCTGCTTGCGGGGAGGGGTTAGGGGTGGGGTTCTTTCGTTTCCTACTTCCCCTCCCTGCTTGCGGAGAGCAGCGCCCTTCGGGTATGCCTTCGGCACGTCTGAGTCCTTCGGACAGGCTGAGTCCCTGTCGGGACAGGCTGAGTCCCTGTCGGAACAGGCGAACGCGAACGCGAACGCGAACGACGAACGCAGTCGCCTAGCTCGGGAGACCCTCCAAAGAGCGCTGTCTGATCGTGCGGGGGTTCCCCCGGTTGAGGCGACTGCGGAGGAGGGGTTAGGGGTGGGGTTTTTTCGTTTCCTACTTCCCCTCCCTGCTTGCGGGGAGGGGTTAGAGGTGGGGTTTTTGCGTTTCCTACTTCCCCTCCCTGCTTGCGGGGAGGGGCTAGGGGTGGGGTTTTTGCGTCCACCTAACGGGACTTAAACAAAAAAACAAAGGAACTTAACTAGTATCAAGCTCAGTCTAACCAACAGAAACGCCTAAATTTGCCGAGCTTGAGTATGTAACAAATATCAACTTTGTATAAAATTCCCGATGTAATGCTTAGCCGTCCTTATAGTTTTATTAACTTTTATTTATACTTTTGCCTCTTCTCCTTATAACGAATAGGGAATAAAGTGTAAGCGTCACTTTAAGTGGAATCAATGCAGCGTCACAGAGCGGAAGCGTTCTGGAACTTAAGTATGAAGCTAATCCTTAATAATCGTATCCTGAATTACATATTTTTTAATTTCCCTACCCGAAGCATATTTCATGCCCTCATTTGTGGATTGTTTACTGTCTCAGGATTGTTACCGCAACTGGCTGTTGCTCGTCGTTCACATCCAAGACATACTGAGCCTAAATATAGTGAGCCTAAAAGCACTCCCACAACGACCAATGAAGCTTGCAGCAATGATGTAGGGGTAAATAACCAAGTTTCCCAGTTGGCTAGCAATTTTGTTTTGGCATCCACTTGGATCAGTAAGCCTAACTGGGGACTAGAAAACATTGTCGAAGCCGTCGGTCCGTACGTCTATGCCTTCTTGAATCGTAGTGCTTGGCCCAACATTAATGAACGGGCGAAGCAGGCAAGAGTACCGATTCTCATGTATCACGACATCTTACCAAAAAAAGAAGTCTTTTTTGATGTCACCCCAGAAGAATTAGAAGAGCATTTCCAGACTCTTAAAGAGAATGGCATGACTCCCATCAGTCTTGACCAGCTCACGACTCATTTACAAACTGGAATGCCACTGCCAGAAAAACCAGTTCTGTTGACATTCGATGACGGTTACGGGGGACATTACCAGTATGTTTACCCTTTGATGAAAAAATACGGTTACCCTGCTGTATTTTCTATTTACACCAGTGGTGTCGGCAACAACGCTGGTCGAACTCACGTGAGTTGGGAACAACTCAAGGAAATGGCAGCTGACCCCTTGGTAACAATTGCATCCCATAGTGTCAGTCACCCACCAGATTTAACAGTTTTGCCACCAGAACAAATTCAAAAAGAAGTTGTTGAGTCTAAGGCAACTTTGGAGGCAAAGTTAGGCATTCCCATTCGGTACTTCACCTATCCTGCTGGAAAATATGATGCACAAGTTGCAAATATGGTGCAAACAGCAGGGTATGAGTTAGCATTAACCATGAATGATGTGGATGAACGATTTGCAGGTGCATCAGAAAGTTTATTGGCAGTTTCCCGGTTTGGTCAATCGAAATTAAAAGATGCGATCGCCCAAGCTTGGGGAGGACCGCAATTACCAAGCTGGAAAATAGGCTTTAACTTTGCAAGTCCAGTTCAAAGAACTGACATCACGATTGACAAAATTCCCCTCATCCTAGTTTCAGGTGGCAAACCGATAACCATCCACGCAGATAGCCGTTATACAGTTAAGGAGATTTTAGCTAAAAGTAACACCAATGCTGTAGCGGCTGTAGACGGGGGATTCTTCTCCATGAAATTTTTAAATTCCAATGTGATGATTGGACCAGTATACAGCCAGGTGACAAAACAATTCATTCCTGGCAACAATTGGGACATCCAGAAAATTGCTACACGTCCATTGGTACTGATTAGCCCTCACCAAGTGCGCTTCATTCCCTTCGATCCAACAAAGCACAATACCTTAGAAGGAATACAAGCTGAAATGCCTGAAGTCACTGATGCTTTTGTTGCAGCAGCCTGGCTGGTTAAAGATGGTCAACCCCAGGAAGCAAGCACCTTTAACAAGCTGTTTGACTTTGATGCTGCGCGTTATCGGGCTTTTTGGGGTATTAACCAAAATAAACAAGCCACTATCGGTGTTTCTCTGGAATCTGTTGACTCCATATCTTTGGGAGCAGCACTAGTTAAGGCTGGGTTACAGGATGTCGTTATGGTTGATTCGGGTCAAAGTACTTCCTTGGTTTACCAAGGGGAATCTCTCGTACGTTACGAACCTCGCCCTGTCCCGCATGCCGTTGCACTTTTAGCACCTGGTGGGGCAATGAGTAACACCCCGTCCTGCGTTTTAGTGCAAGATAAAACAAAAAACCGGGGAACTTAAGTACCACCCGGCTCTGTCTACGCAAAGAGAATCCTCAGTAATTTAGGGACACAGCTAATTATGTAGTGTCCCTATTTACTTATTCTGTAAACTAAACGGTTGCAGCTTTCTTGGTCACTGCGTTAAGTTCGCCCTTGGCATACTTAGCAGCAAAGTCTTCGAGTGAAATCTGCTTAATCTTGCTAGCATTGCCAGCGGTGCCAAACTGCTGATAGCGCTCAACACAAACCTTCTGCATATACTTGATAGAAGGCTTGAGGAAGTGACGGGGGTCAAATTCCTTGGGATTTGCTGCCAAAGCTTCACGCACAGCAGCGGTAATCGCCAGACGGTTGTCCGTGTCAATATTCACCTTACGCACACCGCTCTTGATACCTTTTTGGATTTCTTCTACGGGTACGCCATAGGTTTCGGGAATTGCACCACCATACTGGTTGATCAGTGCAAGCAAATCTTCGGGTACAGAGGAAGAACCGTGCATTACCAAGTGGGTGTTGGGCAAACGGCGGTGAATTTCTTCAATGCGGCTGATTGCCAAAATTTCCCCAGTAGGCTTGCGGGTGAATTTATAAGCACCGTGGCTGGTACCAATAGCTACCGCCAAAGCATCTACCTGAGTTTGCTCCACAAAGTCAACTGCTTGATCTGGGTCAGTCAAAAGTTGGTCGTGGGAAAGAACGCCTTCCGCACCGTGACCATCTTCAGCTTCACCCGTACCAGTTTCCAAAGAACCCAAGCAACCGAGTTCGCCTTCAACGCTGACGCCCAACGAGTGAGCCACTTTCACCACTTCGCGGGTAGTGTTAACGTTGTACTCGTAGCTAGCGGGGGTCTTGGCATCGGCTTCCAGGGAACCATCCATCATCACGCTGGTAAAGCCGTTTTTAATCGCTGAGTAGCAGGTAGCAGGTTCATTGCCATGATCTTGGTGCATGGTAATGGGAATATGAGGGTAGGTTTCTACCGCTGCCAAAATCAGGTGGCGGAGGAAGTTTTCACCAGCATACTTACGAGCACCACGAGAAGCTTGCAAAATCACGGGGCTATCTGTCTCTTGGGCAGCTTGCACAATTGCTTGAATCTGCTCCAAGTTGTTAACGTTGAAAGCTGGTATGCCGTAACCGTTCTCTGCTGCATGATCCAACAGCAGCCGCAAAGGTACGAGCGCCATAGATAGTCCTCCTAATAGGGTTGTCAGCTAGTGGGTGAGACAAGCGTACGTAATGTATACGCTATTCTTAATAGTATTTTAAGCTTATAGGAAATTATAACTAGTGATGGGTACCTTATGTTGAAAAACTTTAACCAAAGTAGGGTGCACATTGCCCACATCACTCTACCATTTCGATGACTTACTTTTGTACCTTGAGTTACAAGGGACAAATAAACTGGTTGTCCAACTCACAACTTGGAGTCTTTATGAACCACTGATTATTTTTTTTATGGGTCGCCCGGGATTCGAACCCGGAACTAATCGGTTAAAAGCCGAGTACTCTACCGTTGAGTTAGCGACCCGTTCCGTCATTGGCAATGACTAAGCTATCATAGCATAACCTGACCGAGATTTGTAAAGGGGGTTTAGAAAAAATTTGCTGTCAGGCGTACAGTTGCCGTATGACTGGCTTGCGGCTTTAACACAGTCAAATGTTCACCTGTGTTTATAGCGTTGCGAGGAGCGCTCCAGGGTTCCAGGCAGTAATAGTTTTTGCCTTTAACAGTCCAAAAGACCAGAGTGGAATATGTATCGTCATATTCCAGCGTCAATTTCAGTTTGCGAGCATGATCTGTGACTGTAGCTGATTTAGCGCTGAGCTGCTTAAAGGCTACATCAATTTCATCACGGTTAAAATCAAAATCCCCGTTAAATGAGTGAATTTCCTTGGTTATTTGGTCTTGGTACTCCTGTCCGGGAATTTCAAACTTGAGTTGAGTTTTATCCACTGTGAGAAAGTAAGGATGAAATCCTGTAGAAAAAGGCATTGGTTCAGTGGAAAGATTGGTATACTGCTGCTTGATTTCTAATGTATTGCCCTCTATTTGATAAGTAAAAGCGAGTTTAAAGTCAAAAGGATAAACTGCGCGTGTTTGCTCGTTGCTGCTCAAGACTAAAGTGAGGCTCGCTTTTTCTGGAGTCACTTGGTCTTGTGTAGATTTCCAAGGCAAGTCACGGGCAAAGCCATGTTGTTTGAGAGTGTATTGCTTGTCGTTGAGGGTGTAAGTGTTATCAGGTAAGTTCCCGCAGATGGGAAACAATATTGGAATTCCACCCCTGACACTTAATTGAGGATTAGCAAAGCGTTCTTCGTCCAGGTAAAGAATTTCTTGATTTTGTACTTGCCAGCTGGTGATGATACCACCTCTTTCTGGCACGACCTCCAGCCGGGACTGATTTGTTTGGATATACTGTTTATTCATTGTTATTGCTATTGGAGTGCGTAGACGTGGAACGGAGTCTGTTCGTTAGATATCGCAAACACTGCTGTTGATCGACGCGCTATAGCGCTTCTGTAGATTAGTTAGGAGACGCGCCAGTTAAAAGACGCGCCATCACGAGCCTCTAGAATTATTCGTCTTCCGCAAACACAAAGCGATACAACTCGCTGGGATCTGGTTCGGGGCTACTTTCAGCGAATTTCACGGCTTCGTCGATAACTTGCTGTATCTTACGGTCAACTGCTTTAAGTTCTTCATGGGAAGCCAAGTTTTGCTCGACCATATAAGCAGCCAATTTCTTAATTGGATCACGAGCAAACCAAAACTCTTTTTCAGCCTTGCTTCGCAACTCGTCTGGATCAGCTAGAGAGTGACCCCGAAAGCGGTAAGTCAGGGCTTCAATTAAGGTGGGACCTTCTCCTGCGCGGGCGCGGGCTACGGCTTCCTGCGCTACTGCTCGCACCGCCAGGATATCCATACCATCGACTTCCACACCCACCATGTTAAATGCATTAGCTTTCTTGTAAATCTCTGGTTGGGAAGTCGCGCGTTCGTGAGCCATGCCGATCGCCCACTTATTATTTTCCACTACAAATAGTATCGGTAGTTTCCACAGCGCAGCCATATTGAGCGTCTCGAAAAACTGACCGTTATTAGCAGCTCCATCGCCAAAAAAGCAAGCGCTGACTTGGTCGGCGTTTGGATCACCTAACACTTCCCGGCGGTACTTCGTCTGAAAAGCCGCCCCAGCAGCTACAGGAATTCCCTCAGCCACAAAAGCATAACCACCTAGTAGCCGATGTTCCTTAGAGAACATATGCATCGAACCACCACGTCCTTTGCTGCACCCTGTGGCTTTGCCAAATAACTCTGCCACGACTTCTTTTGCCGGGACTCCTGCACTTAGAGCATGAACGTGGTCACGGTAAGTGCTGCACACAAAATCTTCACCCGGTCGCATCGCGCCTTTGATGATACCGCTGGAAACGGCTTCCTGACCATTATACAGGTGGACAAAACCAAACATTTTGCCTCTGTAGTACATTTCGGCACACTTATCTTCAAAGGTGCGCCCTAGTACCATGTCCTCGTACAACAGCAACCCTTCTTCTTTAGTTATCTGTACGGTAGCCGCATCAAATTTGGGTAATGTGCGTTCTTGAACCATTATTTTGTGAGTGTTCCTGTCGTAAAACTTAAAGTTATGATTTGAGATAAGTAGCGCTTGCTCAGCGTAAGCTTTTAAAAAGATAGCGTTTAAAGGAGTCAATAATCAAACTTGATTCACTGCTGTGGTTCATCTCGTTCTACAGCAATGGGTAGTATGGCAACCTTGATTTCTAGATTACCAACCAAAATAGCAAGTTTTCTGCATATTTATTAACAATTTAGAAAAATGGTCGCGAAAGTAAGTATTTCTCTGTAGATTCTTGTAATGAAAGAATAACTTATGATATACTTTGGTTCGCTCTCTAGTAGCAAACCTATAAAACTAAAACGGTGCTTCTCTGACCGTATGCCGAAGAAAGTGGTTCTGAACCACCTCCAGGAATGGTCAAGCCAAACATTTAGGACAGAAAGTAAAAATATATTCTTGCAAGCACAGTATTATTATTTATGTTGCTATTTAAAATCCTATGCTGAGTTTCTGGTGTATCAAGCAAGTTGCAGTATTGTACCAGAAATAATAAAAAGATTATTAAAAAGTTTAGAGACTTCTCAGCTAAGGGAAAAGACTAGTACCATAGCAAGATTAGATTTTTGGAAAAATACGAGTAAAGTTGTTGCAAAACACACTTGTGGTGTGGGGTCAACATGTTATTATGGCACTTTTTTACAGGGCTGGAATACTCTAGGAGAATTATGTTGATCGCGCTGCAGGGGACGTGAGCCGTGCGCATTCCGCTAGATTACTACAGAATTTTAGGGATACCGATGGCGGCAAGTGAGGAACAGTTGCGGCAGGCATATGGCGATCGCATCGTACAATTGCCGCGCCGTGAGTATTCCCAAGCAGCAATTACATCTCGAAGAAACCTTATAGAAGAAGCTTATCTTGTTCTTTGTGACCCAAAAGAACGCAAAAGGTACGATCAGCTTTATCTTGCTCATGCGTATGGTTCTGACAGCACTCAAGGTGGCGCTGTCGCTGTTGAAAGCCGCGAACAAGGCAAGCTTGGTCGTATTGATTCTCAATCTCTAAGTATCGAAATTTCCCAAGATGAATTAGTTGGTGCTTTGTTGATTTTGCAAGAACTTGGGGAATATGAGCTTGTCCTACAACTGGGTCGTCCATACCTGGTTAATAGAAACCTTACAACAGGGAGTTTTCAAGGAGATACACAGGAGATTTCGGAAATTCCTTCTCCTGCTGCTGAACGTCCAGATGTTGTGCTTACGGTTTCCCTTGCTTGTTTGGAACTGGGGCGCGAGCAATGGCAGCAAAGTCACTACGAAAATGCTGCGATTTCCTTGGAAACGGGAGAGGAACTTCTCGCACGCGAAGGGTTATTCCCAAGCGTTCGGGCAGAAATTCAGTCTGACTTGTATAGATTGCGACCATATCGAATTTTGGAATTACTCGCACTCCCTGAAGAACAGACGAGTGAACGAAAACAAGGGTTGCAATTATTGCATGATATTTTAGATGAGCGCGGTGGGATTGATGGGACTGGAAACGACAAATCTGGTCTGAGTATAGATGATTTTCTGCGATTTATTCAGCAACTGCGTAACTACCTAACAGTCGCAGAGCAGCACAAACTATTTGAAGGTGAAAGCAGACGTCCCTCAGCAGTCGCTACTTATTTAGCCGTTTATGCTTCAATAGCACGGGGGTTCACTCAACGCCAACCCGCATTAATTCGTCAGGCAAAGCAAATGCTGCTCCGTCTGGGGAGACGTCAAGATGTCCATCTGGAACAGTCGCTGTGTGCGCTTTTGCTCGGGCAAACAGAAGAAGCAAGCCGTGCTTTAGAACTTTCGCAAGAGTACGAGGCTCTGGCTTTTATTCGGGAAAATTCTCAAGACTCTCCCGACCTGTTACCAGGACTGTGTTTATACGGGGAACGGTGGTTGCAAAACGAAGTATTTCCCAACTTTCGAGATTTAGTGGAACAGCCAGCTTCCCTGAAAGATTATTTTGCCGACCAACAGGTGCAAGCTTATTTAGAAGCTCTTCCCACACAAACACAAACCACAAATGAAGCGACGGTCATGAACCGCCAGTCTTCCCAAACGCAAACCACTCGTCGGAGTCGGCGCAACAATTTTCAAGTGGTTGAGGGACAACTCCCAACTCAAAAAATTCCCAACTCAGAAATACCACCCACATTAACCCCGAAAAACCCTGACTCTTCAAACTTTTCCTCAGCCAGTGATACGACATCACCTTCTGCTTCGGGTACTTGGTGGAGTGCAAATGCAGAAACACCAGTAGCACCAATTCCCAACACAAACCCGACATCTCGAGCAACTTACCACAATTTGAATGGTCGGTCCAAACTGGAGACAGCGCAGAGTCAAGGGCAAACCCAAAGGAGGCGCAAACGCAGTCGTGCCACTTCAGGAGGTGGTTCAGATAACCGTCATCGGTCTACTCATCGTCGGCAACTTTTTGCCCGTATTTCTCCAGCGCAAATGCGGTTTTTGGGCATAATGTTTGCTTGTTTGGGGAGCCTGTTGGTGTTGTGGTTGTTGATGGCAGCAACTCTGGGATTGTTCAAACATCTGTTTTACCCTGGACCCTCGTTGCAAGGCGAACAGTTATCAGTCGAGTTGAATCAACCCCTAGTCCCTATTCCCGACCAAAATAGCAAACCACAATTACCAGCTGGACCTCTGAGTGAAACCACAGCCGCAGAAATGGTTCAGGCTTGGCTAGATACCAAAGCTGCAGCTTTCGGACCCAACCATGAGATTGATAGTTTGGGAAATATTTTAGTTGGTTCATCCTTGACAAAATGGCGGGGATGGGCACAACAGGAAAGATTAGCTAACCGCTATCGGAAATACGAGCATAGCGTGAAAGTAGAATCTTTGGAGAAAAATAATGCTGATCCAAATCACGCTGCGGTAGAAGCTTCGGTGACTGAAGTGACACAGTATTATGAGAATGGTCAAATAAAAAACCCAGAACCTGCGAAGGACAAGGTGCTAGTTAGGTATGGATTGGTTCGTGTAGATGGTGTGTGGCGTATTCGGGATATGTCAGTTCTTAACAAGATAAGTATGATTTTTTAGATAAAAAAATGAATCATAAATGAGAGGAAAAAGTCTATAGCAATCCTCCGCACATTTGTGAAAATTGCCCATGCTTAGATTCCCGACTTCTTAAAGAAGTCGGGAATCTTGTTGTTCACAAATGATTAAGGATTGCTATAGATGGCAAAATGTCAAGACTTTTTATCTCAAAGAAAGCTAGGTTATACCAAATCCGGATCTAATACCCCCTTTATAATTTAGTCCTTGTCTTGCGAACGAGCGTTTGTGTGCCCGTAAACTCCGCGATTACGAACATCGCCTGGGCTAAAAAGGGTTAGAAAAGCGGATTTGGTATTACTTCTATCTAAGTACAGGATTTCACAAGTTCGTAGCGTTATAGTTCGTAGTTGCGCTAAGCGCGAAGACAGCGCAACTACAACCCCTTATTGCGATATGAATTTATGAAATGCAGTACTAAGCTTCCTTTAGCTAATTCGGGCAGAAGCCCCACGTCTCACCCGTAGGGGAGCGTGGGATGA